>NZ_RHJJ01000014.1:0-263813 GCF_004212225.1 Escherichia sp. E14V7 | reverse complement strand
TTACCGCTTGGCGATACCCCATCCGTACAACGCTTTCTGGTGAATGGTGCGGGAGGCGAGACTTGAACTCGCACACCTTGCGGCGCCAGAACCTAAATCTGGTGCGTCTACCAATTTCGCCACTCCCGCAAAAAAAAGATGGTGGCTACGACGGGATTCGAACCTGTGACCCCATCATTATGAGTGATGTGCTCTAACCAACTGAGCTACGTAGCCATCTTTTTTTTCGCGATACCTTATCGGCGTTGCGGGGCGCATTATGCGTATAGAGCCTTGCAGCGTCAACATCTTTTTCAAGGAAAATTGCTCGAAAGTGACTGTTTGGTTAGGTTGCGAACAGCGTGGCGCTATATTCGTCAATTATTGTTTACT
Source organism: Escherichia sp. E14V7 (assembly GCF_004212225.1). NCBI lineage: Bacteria > Pseudomonadati > Pseudomonadota > Gammaproteobacteria > Enterobacterales > Enterobacteriaceae > Escherichia > Escherichia sp. E14V7. The sequence continues at coordinate 263,441 of NZ_RHJJ01000014.1, read as the reverse complement.
TTGTGTTTTTCCCCTGCCTTACAGCCATTCTTTTGTCACACAGGATGAAATTCGGAATTCAACAATAGTGGTGGGAAATTAATCTATGAAATACTGGCCCGTTGCACAGGACAGGGCAGGGATCGCTACGCCTGCATCTCTGCTATCACTTCAGGCGATTTATTGAGGGAATACTATGCTGCGTTTTATGACGATGTTGATGGGTGTTTTATTACTTATGCAATCCGCGTTTGCCGATACGGTCAAACCGGAAATCGGTAAATATGTTTTTGGCTATCGTGGGCAGGAAGGCGCTGTGGTGTGGATGATGCGAATCGGGCCGAAAGCGTCTAATGAGGCACTCGTTCAGGTATCGCATGTTGATAATGACATCGATGGTCAGATTTTTCGCTGCAAAGTAAAAGTATTACAGGAAGGTGAGAAATCTTATACCGCTGTAATCAAGGGTGAATCTTTTGAGTTATTACGCCTGAAAGAGGGAAATGGAAGCCTGCATATCCCGGAGGAATCGGCAACCTGGTCAGTCGCTTACAATAATGAGTTATCTGACAGCGATGTAGCAAATCCGGAACATTTCCTCACTGCGTATCAGAATCAACAAGCTCCCCAGTAACTGAAATTGCCCCGGATTTCTCCGGGGCAATATTACACGTCTTATTTATACGCTGACTGGTGAACGCCAACCGCACGACCAGACGGATCGTCCATTTTCTTGAACGCCTCATCCCACTCGATCGCTTTAGCGGAAGAACACGCGACGGAAGGACCGCCCGGCACGCACTCAGCGGCGCTCGGAAGCGGGAACAGTTCTTCAAAAATCTCCCGGTACAGGTACGCTTCTTTTGAGGTCGGCGTGTTGTATGGGAAGCGGAAGCGGGCTGTTTCCAGTTGCTGATCAGAAACCTGCTGTGCCGCCACTTCTTTCAGTGTGTCAATCCAACTGTAACCGACGCCATCGGAGAACTGCTCTTTCTGCCGCCAGGCAACACTTGCAGGCAGGTACGACTCAAAACATTCACGCAGGATGTGTTTTTCCATCTTACCGTTACCGCACATTTTATCCTGCGGGTTAATACGCATTGCTACGTCGAGGAATTTCTTGTCGAGGAACGGAACGCGTGCTTCCACGCCCCAGGCTGACATCGCTTTGTTGGCACGCGCGCAGTCATACATATGCAGAGCCAGCAGTTTACGCACCGTCTCTTCATGCAGTTCTTTAGCGTTCGGCGCTTTGTGGAAGTAAAGATAACCGCCAAACACTTCGTCAGAACCTTCACCGGACAACACCATTTTAATGCCCATCGCCTTGATCTTACGCGACATTAAATACATCGGTGTTGAAGCGCGAATAGTGGTCACATCGTACGTTTCGATGTGGTAAATCACATCGCGGATGGCATCCAGACCTTCCTGTACAGTGAAGTGAATTTCGTGGTGCACAGTACCCAGATGGTTCGCCACTTCCTGGGCTGCTTTCAGATCCGGTGAACCCGGCAGACCTACAGCAAAGGAGTGCAACTGCGGCCACCAGGCTTCAGAGCGTTCCTGATCTTCCACGCGACGGGCGGCGTATTTCTTGGTGATCGCGGAAATAATTGAGGAATCCAGACCACCGGAAAGCAGCACACCGTAAGGCACATCAGACATCAGATGGCTTTTTACGGAATCTTCCAGTGCCTGACGCAGTTCATTTTTATCGGTCACGTTATCTTTCACTGCATCAAAGTCGAACCAGTCGCGATGATAATAAGAACGGATTTCGCCGTCCTGACTCCATAAATAGCTCCCCGCCGGGAACTCTTTAATCGTGCGGCAAACTGGCACCAGCGCTTTCATTTCTGAGGCCACATACAGCTGACCGTGTTCGTCATAGCCCATATACAGTGGGATGATCCCCAGATGGTCGCGACCAATCAGATATGCATCTTTTTCGCTGTCGTACAGGGCAAAGGCAAACATGCCCTGCAAGTCGTCGAGAAATTCCGGCCCTTTTTCCTGATACAGCGCGAGGATCACTTCACAGTCAGACCCGGTCTGGAACTGGTAACGATCGCCATATTCAGCGCGCAATGCCTGGTGGTTGTAGATTTCACCGTTTACCGCCAGTACGTGGGTTTTTTGTTGGTTGTAGAGAGGTTGCGCCCCCGCGTTAACGTCAACAATTGACAGACGTTCGTGGGCGAGAATGGCGTTATCGCTGGCATAAATACCGGACCAGTCCGGGCCGCGATGACGCATCAGGCGTGACAGCTCGAGTGCTTTCTTACGCAGCTCAACTGCGTCTGTTTTGATATCGAATACGCCAAAAATTGAACACATAACCTTCTCCGTTAACCTGGTATTTGTTGCTTGTTGTGTTTGCTTGTTTAAAAAAATGCCGCAAAGCAGCACTGTGCGCAAGAGATTTGGCGGTCGAAAAATAAAAAACGTAATAGTGATTGTCGATTGGTGAAAAAAGGTCTGGTGTGAGGATGTATTTATTGATGAATCGATAATTTTTAGCGGGTTTTATTGAATGGTTATATTTTACGGGGGCCAAATTGCTGACAAAGTGCGATTTGTTCATGCCGGATGCGGCGTGAACACCTTATCCAGCCTACAAAAGCATGAAAATTCAATATATTGCAGGAGCTGCGTGGGCCTGATAAGCGTAGCGCATCAGGCTGTTTGGCGTTTGTCATCAATATCAACCACGCCCTGAGACGTGGTTGCTATTCAGATAACGTCGATTTCAGCGACTGACGGGTAAATCCAGCTTGGGCGGAACGGCATGCTGTCGATATCGTCGAGCGACGAAACGCCGGAGAGCACAAGAATCGTCTCCAGACCGGCCTGGAAGCCCGCCAGAATGTCGGTACGTAGGTTATCGCCGACAATCACCGTTTCTTCCGAGTGGGCCTGCATTTTGTTTAATGCTGCACGGATGATCCACGGGCTGGGTTTACCAACATAGAACGGTTTGCGCCCGGATATTTTCTCAATGCCCGCGCACAGCGCGCCACAGGCGGGATAAAAACCGCGCCCGTGGGTGTCCGGGTTGGTGGCGATAAAGCGTGCACCATTAGCGACGAAATAGGCCGCTTTATGCATCATGTCCCAGTTGTAGGAACGCGTTTCGCCAACAATCACAAAATCAGGGTTAACATCGGTAATCGTAAAACCAGCTTTGTACAGTTCATGAATCAGTGCGCCTTCGCCCACCACATACGCTTTCTTGCCTTCCTGGCGACGCAGGAAATCGGCGGTTGCCATCGCGGAGGTATAAAACACGCTGTCCGGCACATCGACACCGGCAGTGGCAAAGCGGTTCGCCAGATCTTGCCCGGTCTGCGAAGGATAGTTGGTCAGCAACACCAGCGGCAGGCCTTTATCCATAATCCCGTGCAAAAATTCCGCTGCACCCGGTACGGCGACGTTATCGTGCATCAGCACGCCGTCGATATCGCAAATTACATTTTTAATGGTCATGGACTACCCAGAATATTGACAACAATAAGCGCCACTATAAAAGCACATTAATTTTCCAGCAAATGCTGGAGCAAAATACCGTTGAGCATGGCGCGTTTTACCAGCGCAAAAGCGCCGATTGCTGAGCGGTGATCCAGCTCAGAACGTACCACCGGCAGATTAGTGCGAAACGCCTTCAGTGCCTGAGTATTAATGCAGCTTTCGATAGCAGGGAGTAGCACTTTATCGGCTTCGGTGATTTCACCGGCAATGACAATTTTTTGCGGATTAAATAAGTTGATAGCAATGGCGATGGTTTTGCCCAGATGACGACCTACGTACTCGATCACTTCCGAGGCCAGGCTATCGCCTTTGTTCGCGGCTTTGCAGATTGTTTTGATAGTGCAGTCATCCAGCGGCACACGGCTCTGATAGCCCTGCTTTAACAGATTCAACACACGTTGTTCAATGGCAGCGTTGGCAGCGATAGTTTCCAGGCAGCCGAAGTTGCCACAGTGGCAGCGTTCTCCCAGCGGTTCGACCTGAATATGGCCAATTTCGCCGACGTTGCCGTTGCGGCCGATAAAAATGCGCCCGTTAGAGATGATTCCTGCCCCCGTTCCGCGATGCACGCGCACCAGAATGGAGTCTTCGCAATCCTGACTTGCACCGAAGTAGTGCTCTGCCAGCGCCAGACTGCGGATATCGTGGCCGACAAAACAGGTCACTTTAAAACGCTCTTCCAGTGCTTCAACCAGCCCCCAGTTTTCCACCTGAATATGCGGCATGTAGTGAATTTTGCCGCTGTCCGGGTCGACCAGCCCTGGCAGGATCACTGAAATGGCGATCAGCTCCCGCAGCTTGCGCTGGTGGTTATCAATAAACTGAGTAATGGCATTCAGCAGGGCATGTTCCAGCGTCTGCTGGGTACGTTCCGGTAGCGGGTAATGTTCTTCTGCCAGAACTTTGCTGCTGAGATCAAACAGGGTGATGGTGGCGTCGTGACGACCGAGACGTACGCCGATTGCGTGGAAATTGCGGGTTTCGGTGACGATAGAGATAGCGCGGCGGCCCCCGGTGGAGGCCTGCTGATCAACTTCTTTGATCAGCCCGCGTTCGATAAGCTGACGCGTAATTTTGGTTACGCTGGCGGGGGCAAGCTGGCTTTGCTCAGCAATCTGAATTCGCGAGATTGGCCCATGCTGGTCAATCAGGCGATAAACCGCCGCGCTGTTAAGCTGTTTTACGAGATCAACATTACCTATCTGAGCTTGTCCGCCTGGTGTCATACTTTCTCTTATTGGGTTACGACCTCGTTACCGTTAACGATGGTCCTGGTGATTTTAAAATCAGGTGTGAATGCGGTCAGGTTGGCCACTTTACCTGCGGCGAGAGTGCCGAGACGTTTTTCAACGCCAATCGCACGAGCCGGATAGAGCGTCGCCATACGCAGCACTTCATCCAGTGCGATACCGCAATGTTCAACCAGATTACGCACGCCTTCAATCATGGTTAAGGATGAACCACTTAACGTACCATTCTCATCCACACAAAGTCCGTTGCGGTAGTATATTGTTTTACCCGCAAAAATGAACTGTTCAATATTGGCACCTGCTGGCGCAGTCGCGTCAGTGACCAGACACAGTTTGTCGCCTTTCAGACGTTTGGCATTGCGAATGTTGGCGTAATCAACATGCAGACCATCGGCAATAATACCGCAATAAATGTCCGCTTCGTCGAGGATCGCGCCCGCCAGGCCCGGTTCACGACCGGTAATATACGGCATCGCGTTGTACAGATGGGTGGCAAAGGTAATCCCCGCGCGGAAACCGGCTTTCGCTTCTTTTAACGTTGCATTGGAGTGACCGGCAGACACCACAATCCCGGCATTTGCCAGTTTGCTGATCACTTCTGCTGGAACCATTTCCGGTGCCAGCGTCACTTTGGTAATGACATCGGCATTTTCACACAGGAAATCGACCAGCGCGGCATCCGGTTTACGTACGAAATTCGGATTATGGGTACCTTTTTTCACCAGATTCAGCCACGGGCCTTCCAGGTGTAAACCTAACGCCTGATTCGGATGTTTTGCCAGGTACCCGCGCATCACGCGAACACCCTGTTTCATCAGGTCATCGCTGGTGGTGATAAGCGTCGGCAAATAGTTTGTGCAGCCTGATTTCTCATTGGCTTTCTGCATGATTTCCAGCGTTTCCACGCTGACCGCTTCAGCGGTATCGTTAAACTGTACGCCGCCGCAGCCGTTTAACTGCACATCGATAAAACCGGGGGAGAGAATGGCCCCGTTCAGTGAACGTTGTTCAATCTCTGGCGGCAGTTCCGCTACTGGGCAGACGCTTTTAATCAGGCCATCAGCGATAACAACTGCATGGTCATCAAGAAATTCATGACCGGTAAAGATCCGGCCCTGGGTTAATGCATACATTCCGACCCCCGATTTCAAAAATAATAATGCCCTGAGCAAGGCGTCAGGGCAGGGATAACAATTACAGACCTTTGATATTTTCTGCTTCTAATTCGTTGAAATATCTTAAAGTCTTAACCTTTAGCTCCATGGTGGAAGGCTCATCGCACACCATGATCGCTTTCGGATGCAGTTGCAGACAGCTGATGGTCCACATGTGGTTAACGCAACCTTCAACGGCAGCCTGCAGTGCCAGTGCTTTCTGGCTGCCCAGCACCAGAATCATCACTTCTTCGGCATCCAGCAGTGTACCCACACCTACGGTCAGCGCATATTTTGGCACCTGATTAACATCGTTATCAAAGAAACGAGAGTTTGCGACGCGAGTGTCATGTGTCAGGGTTTTGATACGGGTGCGAGAGGCAAGAGAAGAGGCTGGTTCGTTAAATGCAATGTGACCGTCGTTACCTACACCACCCATAAACAGATGGATTTTACCGTAAGAGCGAATTTTTTCTTCATACTGGCGGCATTCGGCGTCGATATCCGGGGCATTGCCGTTGAGAAGGTTGATATTTTCTGCTGGAATATCAACGTGATCGAAGAAGTTACGGTGCATAAAACTGTAGTAGCTTTCCGGATGCTCTTTCGGCAGACCGACATATTCGTCCATGTTGAAGGTGACAACGTGCTTAAAGCTGACCTGGCCTGCTTTATGCATTTCGACTAACGCTTTATAGGTGGTCATCGGCGTGCCGCCAGTCGGCAGGCCAAGCACAAACGGACGATCGGCTGTCGGTTTGAACGCATTAATACGATTAACGATATGGCGAGCAGCCCATTTGCCGACCTGTTCAGCGGTAGTCAGGGGGATCAGTCTCATTATTCACCTCAAGTAAGTAAAAAGTAAGCCGTTGGCGGATTAGGCATCTTTAAGCGTAACCTGGATTTGCGCAGACAGGCGTCAATCCGACCTGATTTTTTGAATGATAAAATAAGTTTTCTGGTTTAGCCAGTAAAAGGGAGTAATGATAACGATATTTGGTGACAAAACTCACAAAAGACGCGCGTTTAATTTGCGGTACGAATTAAATTTTCACACACTCTGTAGCAGATGATCTAACAATATGATTACAGAACATCGGCAGTACAATTTGCTGCAAAATAAAAATACGGCTTTAAACTAGCCAAATAGGGTTCTCGTAGGGGGAATAAGATGAATATTTTAGGTTTTTTCCAGCGACTCGGTAGGGCGTTACAGCTCCCTATCGCGGTGCTGCCGGTGGCGGCACTGTTGCTGCGATTCGGCCAGCCAGATTTACTTAATGTTGCGTTTATTGCCCAGGCAGGCGGCGCGATTTTTGATAACCTGGCGTTGATCTTTGCGATCGGCGTGGCCTCCAGCTGGTCCAAAGACAGTGCAGGTGCAGCTGCGTTGGCGGGTGCGGTTGGTTACTTTGTGTTAACTAAAGCGATGGTGACCATCAACCCAGAAATTAACATGGGGGTTCTGGCAGGTATCATTACCGGTCTGGTCGGTGGTGCAGCCTATAACCGTTGGTCTGATATTAAACTGCCGGACTTCCTGAGCTTCTTCGGCGGCAAACGTTTTGTGCCGATCGCCACCGGCTTCTTCTGCCTGGTGCTGGCAGCCATTTTTGGTTACGTCTGGCCGCCGGTACAGCACGCTATCCATGCAGGCGGCGAGTGGATCGTTTCTGCGGGCGCGCTGGGTTCCGGTATCTTTGGTTTCATCAACCGTCTGCTGATCCCAACCGGTCTGCATCAGGTACTGAATACCATCGCCTGGTTCCAGATTGGTGAATTCACCAACTCTGCGGGTACGGTTTTCCACGGTGACATCAACCGCTTCTATGCGGGCGACGGCACTGCGGGGATGTTCATGTCTGGCTTCTTCCCGATCATGATGTTCGGTCTGCCAGGTGCGGCGCTGGCGATGTACTTCGCAGCACCGAAAGAGCGTCGCCCGATGGTTGGCGGGATGCTGCTTTCTGTTGCTATCACCGCGTTCCTGACCGGTGTGACTGAGCCGCTGGAATTCCTGTTTATGTTCCTTGCTCCGCTGCTGTACCTCCTGCACGCACTGCTGACGGGTATCAGTCTGTTTGTGGCAACGTTACTGGGGATCCACGCGGGCTTCTCCTTCTCTGCGGGCGCTATCGACTACGCGTTGATGTACAACCTGCCAGCAGCCAGCCAGAACGTCTGGATGCTGCTGGTGATGGGCGTTGTTTTCTTCGCTATCTACTTTGTGGTGTTCAGTGCGGTTATCCGTATGTTCAACCTAAAAACGCCAGGTCGTGAAGATAAAGATGACGAGATCGTTACTGAAGAAGCGAACAGCAATACCGAAGAAGGCTTAACTCAACTGGCAACCAACTACATTGCGGCAGTTGGTGGTAGTGACAATCTAAAAGCGATTGACGCCTGTATTACTCGTCTGCGCTTGACTGTGGCTGACTCAGCACGTGTCAACGATGCGATGTGTAAACGTCTGGGGGCCTCTGGTGTGGTGAAACTGAACAAACAGACCATCCAGGTGATTGTCGGCGCGAAAGCAGAATCCATCGGCGATGCGATGAAGAAAGTCGTTGCTCGTGGCCCGGTAGCTGCTGCTTCTGCTGAAGCTGCTCCGGCAACTGCCGCTCCGGTAGCGAAACCGCAGGCTGTACCAAACGCAGTGTCTATCGCTGAGCTGGTATCGCCAATTACCGGTGATGTTGTCGCACTGGATCAGGTGCCAGACGAAGCGTTCGCCAGCAAAGCCGTGGGCGACGGTGTGGCGGTGAAACCGACGGATAAAATCGTTGTATCACCAGCGGCGGGAACCATCGTGAAAATCTTCAACACCAACCACGCGTTCTGCCTTGAAACTGAAAAAGGCGCAGAGATCGTCGTCCACATGGGTATCGACACCGTAGCGCTGGAAGGTAAAGGCTTTAAACGTCTGGTGGAAGAGGGCGCGCAGGTAAGCGCAGGGCAACCGATTCTGGAAATGGATCTGGATTACCTGAACGCTAACGCCCGCTCGATGACTAGCCCGGTGGTTTGCAGCAATATCGACGATTTCAGCGGCTTGATCATTAAAGCTCAGGGCCATGTTGTGGCGGGTCAAACACCGCTGTATGAAATCAAAAAGTAATCTGCTTTATGCCTGATGCGACGCTTGACGCGTCTTATCAGGCGCTACAAAAGCGCTGTGTAGGTTGGATAAGACGCATAAGCCTCACATCCAACAATGACGCAGGACTGGCAAAAGCGGTGGAGATCTTCTCTGCCGCTTTTTTTTTCATCAACTATCCCCATAATTTTTGTTAGATTTTTCGATTTTCTCTAACTAACAGTTGTCAGCCTGTCCCGCTTATAAGATCATACGCCGTTATACGTTGTTTACGCTTTGAGGAATCCACGATGAGTGAGGCAGAAGCCCGCCCGACTAACTTTATTCGTCAGATCATCGATGAAGATCTGGCCAGTGGTAAGCACACCACAGTACACACCCGTTTCCCGCCGGAGCCTAATGGCTATCTGCATATTGGCCATGCGAAATCTATCTGCCTGAACTTCGGGATCGCCCAGGACTATAAAGGCCAGTGCAACCTGCGTTTCGACGACACTAACCCGGTAAAAGAAGATATCGAGTATGTCGATTCGATCAAAAACGACGTTGAGTGGTTAGGTTTTCACTGGTCTGGTAACGTCCGTTACTCCTCCGATTATTTTGATCAGCTCCACGCCTATGCTGTTGAACTGATCAATAAAGGCCTGGCGTACGTTGATGAACTGACACCGGAACAGATCCGCGAATACCGCGGCACCCTGACGCAGCCGGGTAAAAACAGCCCGTACCGCGACCGCAGCGTTGAAGAGAACCTGGCGCTGTTCGAGAAAATGCGTACCGGCGGTTTTGAAGAAGGTAAAGCCTGCCTGCGCGCGAAAATCGACATGGCTTCGCCGTTTATCGTGATGCGCGATCCGGTGCTGTACCGCATTAAGTTTGCTGAACACCACCAGACCGGCAACAAGTGGTGCATCTACCCGATGTACGACTTCACCCATTGCATCAGCGATGCGCTGGAAGGCATTACGCACTCTCTGTGTACGCTGGAGTTCCAGGACAACCGCCGTCTGTACGACTGGGTACTGGACAACATCACCATTCCTGTTCATCCGCGCCAGTACGAATTCTCGCGCCTGAATCTGGAATACACCGTGATGTCCAAGCGTAAGCTGAACCAACTGGTCACCGACAAGCACGTAGAAGGTTGGGATGATCCGCGTATGCCGACCATTTCCGGTCTGCGTCGTCGTGGTTACACTGCGGCTTCTATTCGTGAGTTCTGCAAACGCATTGGCGTGACCAAGCAGGACAACACCATTGAGATGGCATCGCTGGAATCCTGCATTCGTGAAGATCTTAACGAGAACGCGCCGCGTGCAATGGCGGTTATCGACCCGGTGAAACTGGTTATCGAAAACTATCAGGGCGAAGGCGAAATGGTCACCATGCCGAACCATCCGAATAAACCGGAAATGGGCAGCCGTCAGGTGCCGTTTAGCGGTGAGATTTGGATCGATCGCGCCGATTTCCGCGAAGAAGCTAACAAGCAGTACAAGCGTCTGGTGCTGGGTAAAGAAGTGCGTCTGCGTAATGCTTATGTCATTAAGGCAGAACGCGTGGAGAAAGATGCCGAAGGCAATATCACCACCATCTTCTGTACTTACGATGCCGACACCTTAAGCAAAGATCCGGCTGATGGTCGTAAAGTCAAAGGCGTTATTCACTGGGTAAGCGCGGCACATGCGCTGCCGGTTGAAATCCGCCTGTACGATCGCCTGTTCAGTGTGCCGAATCCAGGCGCTGCGGATGATTTCCTGTCGGTGATTAACCAGGATTCTCTGGTCATCAAACAGGGCTTTGCTGAACCGTCTCTGAAAGATGCGGTGGCAGGTAAAGCATTCCAGTTTGAGCGCGAAGGCTACTTCTGCCTCGACAGCCGCCATTCCACAGCGGAAAAACCGGTATTTAACCGCACCGTTGGACTGCGTGATACCTGGGCGAAAGTAGGCGAGTAATTTTAAGTTTCGCTATGCCGGATGGGGCGTTTACGCCGCATCCGGCAAGGAACAGACAAACAGTTTCAAACGCTAAATTGCCTGATGCGCTACGCTTATCAGGCCTACATGATCTCTGCAATATATTGAATTTGCGTGCTTTTGTAGGCCGGATAAGGTGTTCACGTCGCATCCGGCAAGAAACATGCAAACAATCCAAAACGCCGCATTCAGCGGCGTTTTTTCTGCTTTTCTTCGCGAATTAATTCCGCTTTGTAATTTATTTATAAAACAAATTTAAAATTACAAATCATAATTAAATAAAATGTAACCGCTTTCATCTTGCTGGAAATTCACGCTTTTATTCTTATACAAGCCTTTCTACTACAAATTTAAACCTTGTAACAAAAATCATCAAAATATGTGCGGTTGCTCATGTTCTTACATTCTCGTTACAGAAAGAGATTGATAATTCGCGTCGCGAAAAATAGTCTATTCCTGTAGTCAGCGAGACTTTTCTCAACGCTACTTTTTTAATTTTTATTTTTTTCGCTGTTCACCTGTGGTGCAGCAATTTATACGTCAAAGAGGATTAACCCATGCGTACGTTTAGTGGCAAACGTAGTACGCTGGCGCTGGCTATCGCCGGTGTTACAGCAATGTCGGGCCTGGTGGCAATGCCGGAGGCTCGCGCCGAAGGATTCATCGACGATTCAACCTTAACCGGCGGTATCTATTACTGGCAGCGTGAACGTGACCGTAAAGATGTTACCGACGGCGACAAATACAAAACCAACCTTTCTCACTCCACCTGGAACGCCAACCTCGATTTTCAGTCCGGTTATGCTGCTGATATGTTCGGCCTTGATATTGCCGCGTTTACGGCGATTGAAATGGCGGAAAACGGCGACAGCTCTCACCCGAACGAAATCGCGTTTTCAAAAAGTAATAAAGCCTATGACGAAGACTGGTCCGGCGATAAAAGTGGTATAAGCCTGTATAAAGCAGCGGCCAAATTTAAATACGGTCCGGTGTGGGCGAGGGCAGGTTACATTCAGCCAACTGGTCAAACGCTGTTAGCGCCGCACTGGAGCTTTATGCCGGGTACTTATCAGGGTGCGGAAGCCGGGGCGAATTTTGATTACGGCGATGCTGGTGCGTTGAGTTTCTCCTACATGTGGACCAACGAATACAAAGCGCCGTGGCATCTGGAAATGGATGAGTTTTATCAGAATGATAAAACCACCAAAGTTGATTATCTGCACTCCATCGGTGCGAAATACGACTTCAAAAATAACTTCGTGCTGGAAGCGGCGTTTGGTCAGGCGGAAGGGTATATCGATCAGTACTTTGCCAAAGCCAGCTATAAATTTGATATCGCCGGTAGCCCGCTAACCGCCAGCTACCAGTTCTACGGTACGCGCGATAAAGTTGACGATCGTAGCGTCAACGATCTTTATGATGGCACCGCCTGGCTGCAGGCGCTGACCTTTGGTTACCGGGCGGCTGACGTAGTGGATTTGCGTCTGGAAGGCACCTGGGTTAAAGCTGACGGTCAGCAGGGATACTTCCTGCAACGTATGACTCCAACCTACGCTTCCTCGAACGGTCGCCTGGATATCTGGTGGGATAACCGTTCTGACTTTAACGCCAACGGCGAAAAAGCGGTCTTCTTCGGCGCGATGTATGACCTGAAAAACTGGAATCTTCCAGGCTTCGCCATCGGCGCCTCCTACGTTTACGCATGGGATGCTAAACCTGCGACCTGGCAGAGCAATCCGGATGCGTACTACGACAAGAACCGGACTATTGAAGAGTCTGCATACAGCCTGGATGCGGTCTACACCATTCAGGACGGTCGTGCCAAGGGCACGATGTTCAAACTGCACTTCACCGAATACGACAACCACTCCGACATCCCAAGCTGGGGCGGCGGTTACGGTAACATCTTCCAGGATGAGCGCGACGTGAAATTCATGGTAATCGCACCATTCACCATCTTCTGATGCCCGATGCGGCAGGTTTTGTGCCTGCCGCACATTTGAGGAATTCGCTATGAAAAAACTGATTCTCATCGCCATGATGGCATCGGGGCTGGTGGCTTGTGCGCAATCAACCGCGCCACAGGAAGACAGCCGCCTGAAAGAGGCGTACAGCGCCTGTATCAATACCGCGCAAGGTTCGCCGGAAAAAATTGAAGCCTGTCAGAGCGTGTTAAACGTGCTGAAGAAAGAGAAACAACATCAGCAATTTGCCGAGCAGGAAAGTGTCCGCGTGCTGGATTATCAGCAGTGCATCCAGGCAACGCAAACCGGTAATGACCAGGCAGTGAGAGCCGATTGTGATAAGGTCTGGCAGGAAATTCGCAGTAATAACAAATAAGTGAGGGCTGTAACTCTCGCTTTTCTTATTTCCCTTGTATAAAAAAAGCCAACCCGTAGGTTGGCTTGAGACTTATGGCAAACGCCAATTTGCCTGATGCGCTGCGCTTATCAGGCCTACCTTTTTATGCAATATATTGAATTTGAGCTGATTTGTAGGCCGGATAAGGCGTTCACGCCGCATCCGGCACGAACAAAGCGTATTATGCCAACAATATAAAGCCAACCCGTAGGTTGGCTTTTTCTCATTCAGGCTGACTTATTTGCCTTCGTGCGCGTGCTCATCTTCGCGGCAATCGCCTTCGGCACAGTGACCGTAAAGATAGAGACTATGGTTAGTCAGGCGAATGCCATGCTTCGCGGCAATTTCACGCTGACGCGCTTCGATAGATTCATCACTAAACTCGATAACCTTGCCACAGTCGAGGCAGATCAGGTGATCGTGGTGATGTTGTTGAGTCAGTTCAAATACGGATTTACCGCCTTCAAAATTGTGGCGGGTGACGATACCGGCGTCGTCAAACTGGTTCAGTACGCGATATACCGTAGCCAGACCAATTTCTTCACCCATATCGATCAGACGTTTGTATAAATCTTCCGCACTGACGTGATGGTTGTCCGGCTCCTGAAGAACTTCCAGGATTTTTAAACGTGGAAGCGTTACTTTCAGGCCAGCTTTCTTTAGGGCGGTATTGTTATCAGTCATGCGGAATCTGTCCTGTTACTAAGCGGTTCACTTCATTAAAAGAAGTGACAGAATTTGCTCTTGAGATAATGCGTATCATTATAGATTTGCCATGCCTAAATGAAAACTACAAGTCCCTGGCAAATATTGTTAATAAAAACGTGGCTTAGCTTACATTTACATCGGTAAGGCCACTTCAATACTGGAACATTGTACAGGTACTACGGCAAAAGTTACAAATTTGTAGCAATTATTTTGATTGGCATTATCTATTAATACGGCGTAGACATGAGTCTACGCCGCAGTACATCAGGCATTGATAATTTCGTCGAGATGCAGTTCTTCAGAAATTTGTTTTACCCATTTTTCTACACGTTCGGCGGTCAGTTCTGGCTGACGGTCTTCGTCGATAGCCAGGCCGACAAAGTGGTCATCATCCGCCAGACCTTTTGATGCTTCGAAATGGTAGCCCGCAGTTGGCCAGTGGCCAACAATGGTCGCACCGCGCGGTTCAATGATGTCACGAATGGTGCCTAAGGCGTCGCAGAAATATTCTGCGTAATCTTCCTGGTCGCCACAGCCAAACAGCGCAACCAGTTTACCATTGAAATCAATCTCTTCGAGAGTCGGGAAGAAGTCGTCCCAGTCACACTGTGCTTCGCCATAGTACCAGGTTGGGATGCCCAGCAGAAGAATGTCATAAGCTTCCAGATCTTCTTTGCTGCTTTTTGCAATGTCATGGACATCGGCAACGTCTTTACCAAGCTGTTTTTGAATCATTTTTGCGATATTTTCGGTATTACCGGTGTCGCTGCCGAAAAAGATGCCAGTGATAGCCATGAGTGAAATAACCTCTTGAAACTTATTGAAATGGGGGTGGCAAATTGCCCACGGATAAAGGCAATCATAGCAGAACAGGCAGTCTTGCGGAATCAGCAAACGAGCAGGACTGCACACTGTGCTACACGAAAGTGGATATTTAAACGATGCCCTGATTACGCAGCGCCGCCAGTTGCTGCATCAATATCTCTTCGATCAGTTCGCTACGGCTCATATTGCGCGACTCCGCCAGCTCGTTCAGCGCCTCGACAGCTTCCGCGTTCAGCTTCAGTTCGACACGCTTAAGGCCACGTACTTTGTCGCGTTTTAGCTGGTTGCGTTTATTAATACGCAGCTGTTCATCGCGCGAAAGCGGATTGGTTTTCGGTCGTCCCGGTCGACGCTCGTGCGCGAACAGATCTAATGTCGTACGGTCCGTTTGTTCTTTGGCCATGATCTTGGTGACTTCGGGGGAAACAATCAGCCAGGCGCCTGCCCGGATGGATAGCCCGCCATAATACAACAGCGTGAGGAATCTCGCCAACGCCCACGCGCGGAATGCCGCGCGGACGCTGAGTTTTTAATCAGTTGCGTTAATCATTAAGATAGCGACGGATAGCCCGCAGCACAGCATCCGGTTTTTCTGCGTGTACCCAATGACCCGCGCCTGCAATGACATGCGCCCGTGCTTGTGGGAATTGCGCCAGCAAATCATCACGATACTGTTCAGTAACATACGGGGAATTGCCGCCAGGAATAAACAGAGCAGGGTGGTTCCATGCCGGAATTTTCTCCCAGCCAACAATATGTGGATACTGATCCCATAATACTGGCACGTTAAAACGCCACTCACCGTCAACAAAAGATTTCAGCAGGAATTGAATCACGCCCTCTTCATTAATATATTGGCGCATCACTACAGCGGCCTGTTGGCGCGTTTGCGCGTCGGATCCACTGACCGCGTTGATAGCTGCGAAAATTTCATCATGACGGCGTACGTGATAATCCACCGGCGCGATATCGATCGCTACCAGTTTCTCGATGCGATCGGGCGCCAACGCGGTCAGTGCCATCACAGCTTTACCCCCCATTGAGTGACCAATAAATGTCGCCTTATCGATCTGCAGCGCATCCAGAGTATCAACAAGATCCTGGGCCATCGCCGGGTAATTCATATGTGGATCTCGTGGCGAAAGTCCGTGGTTACGCATATCAACCTGGATGATATTGTGATCGTTTACCAGGTCGCGCGCCAGCACGCCGAGGTTGTCAAGGCTACCAAACAACCCGTGGACGAGGACGATGGGAGAATTATTATGCTGATTTTGTGCAGATTGCGCGCGGATATTCAATTTCATGGCAAAGTTCTTTTTTTCGAGTAGTTGGGTTAGGGTATTATGTTGACCATTGTGCCACAGGGCTGCAACAGATAAGGTTTAATCCGATTTTTTCTGCAAGCCAGGCTTGACGCTATCCGCTGCCGGGATTTATTCATATACTCCTGGCGACTTGTATTCAGCTAAGACACCGCACTGGATTAAGATGAAAACGATTGAAGTTGATGATGAACTCTACAGCTATATTGCCAGCCACACTAAGCATATCGGCGAGAGCGCATCCGACATTTTACGGCGTATGTTGAAATTTTCCGCCGCATCACAGCCTGCTGCTCCGGTGACGAAAGAGGTTCGCATTGCGTCGCCTGCTATCGTCGAAGCGAAGCCGATCAAAACGGTGAAAGACAAAGTGCGCGCGATGCGTGAACTTTTGCTTTCCGATGAATACGCAGAGCAAAAGCGAGCGGTCAATCGCTTTATGCTGCTGTTGTCTACACTATATTCTCTTGACGCCCAGGCGTTTGCCGAGGCAACGGAATCGTTGCACGGCCGCACGCGCGTTTACTTTGCAGCAGATGAACAGACGCTGCTGAAAAATGGTAATCAGACCAAGCCGAAGCATGTGCCAGGCACGCCGTATTGGGTGATCACCAACACTAACACTGGCCGTAAATGCAGCATGATTGAACACATCATGCAGTCGATGCAATTCCCGGCGGAATTGATTGAAAAGGTTTGCGGGACAATTTAAAACAACGTTGCAGATAAAGGACAAAGCAATGGCAATCCACAATCGTGCAGGCCAACCTGCACAGCAGAGTGATTTGATAAACGTCGCCCAACTGACGGCGCAATATTATGTACTGAAACCAGAAGCAGGGAATGCGGAGCACGCGGTGAAATTCGGTACTTCCGGTCACCGTGGCAGTGCAGCGCGCCATAGCTTTAACGAGCCGCATATTCTGGCTATTGCTCAGGCGATTGCCGAAGAACGGGCGAAAAACGGCATCACTGGCCCTTGCTATGTGGGTAAAGATACTCACGCCCTGTCCGAACCTGCGTTTATTTCTGTACTGGAAGTGCTGGCAGCGAACGGGGTAGACGTTATTGTGCAGGAAAACAATGGCTTCACTCCGACACCTGCCGTCTCTAATGCCATTCTGGTTCACAATAAAAAAGGTGGACCGCTGGCAGATGGTATCGTGATTACGCCGTCCCATAACCCGCCGGAAGACGGTGGTATCAAGTACAACCCGCCAAATGGTGGCCCGGCTGATACCAACGTCACTAAAGTGGTGGAAGACAGAGCCAACGCACTGATGGCCGATGGCCTGAAAGGCGTGAAGCGTATCTCCCTCGACGAAGCGATGGCATCTGGTCATGTGAAAGAGCAAGATCTGGTGCAACCGTTCGTAGAAGGTCTGGCCGATATCGTTGATATGGCAGCGATTCAGAAAGCTGGCCTGACGCTGGGTGTTGATCCGTTGGGCGGTTCCGGTATCGAATACTGGAAGCGCATTGGCGAGTATTACAACCTCAACCTGACCATTGTTAACGATCAGGTCGATCAAACCTTCCGCTTTATGCACCTCGATAAAGACGGCGCAATCCGTATGGACTGTTCCTCTGAGTGTGCGATGGCGGGCCTGCTGGCGCTGCGTGATAAGTTTGATCTGGCGTTTGCCAACGACCCGGATTATGACCGTCACGGTATCGTCACTCCGGCTGGTTTGATGAACCCGAACCACTACCTGGCGGTGGCGATTAACTACCTGTTCCAGCATCGTCCGCAGTGGGGCAAAGATGTTGCCGTCGGTAAAACGCTGGTTTCATCTGCGATGATCGACCGTGTGGTCAATGACCTGGGCCGTAAGCTGGTAGAAGTACCGGTAGGTTTCAAATGGTTTGTTGATGGTTTGTTCGACGGCAGCTTCGGCTTTGGCGGCGAAGAGAGCGCGGGGGCTTCCTTCCTGCGTTTCGACGGCACGCCGTGGTCCACCGATAAA
This sequence comes from Escherichia sp. E14V7, assembly GCF_004212225.1. Taxonomy (NCBI): domain Bacteria; kingdom Pseudomonadati; phylum Pseudomonadota; class Gammaproteobacteria; order Enterobacterales; family Enterobacteriaceae; genus Escherichia; species Escherichia sp. E14V7. The sequence continues at coordinate 245,265 of NZ_RHJJ01000014.1, read as the reverse complement.
GACGGCATCATTATGTGTCTGCTGGCGGCGGAAATCACTGCTATCACCGGTAAGAACCCGCAGGAACACTACAACGAACTGGCAAAACGCTTTGGTGCGCCGAGCTATAACCGTTTGCAGGCAGCAGCGACTTCCGCACAAAAAGCGGCGCTGTCTAAGCTGTCTCCGGAAATGGTGAGCGCCAGCACCCTGGCAGGTGACCCGATTACCGCGCGCCTGACCGCAGCGCCTGGCAACGGTGCTTCTATCGGCGGGCTGAAAGTGATGACGGACAACGGCTGGTTCGCCGCGCGTCCGTCAGGCACCGAAGACGCATATAAGATCTACTGCGAAAGCTTCCTTGGTGAAGAACATCGTAAGCAGATTGAGAAAGAAGCGGTTGAGATTGTTAGCGAAGTTCTGAAAAACGCGTAATCACATTAAATAAGAAAAAGGGCGGTCGGAAGATCGCCCTTTTTTACTTATGACTGCCTGATGCGCTACGCTTATCAGGCCTACGAGGATGGTGCAATATATTGAATTTGCGCGATTTTGTAGATTTCGTAGGCCGGATAAGGCGTTCACGCCGCATCCGGCATTTCAACCCCTAAAGCATAAACCGATACCCAATACCGGTTTCAGTAATGAAATGGCGGGGGCGAGCGGGATCCTGTTCCAGTTTTTGTCGCAGATGTCCCATATAAATACGCAAATAATGACTGTGTTCGACCGCGTTTGGCCCCCACACCTGGTTAAGGAGCTGGCGCTGGGTGAGCACTTTTCCGGCATTGTTGAGCAGCACGGCCAGCAGACGGAACTCAATCGGTGTTAGATGTACTTCTTCCTCACCCCGGTGAATCACCCGGGCGGCTAAATCGACGGTAACATCGGAAAATTTCACCACTGGCTCGGGCGCGGTGGTAGTTGAGTGGCGGCGTAATGCGACGCGCAGACGGGCCTGCAATTCGCCAATGCCAAACGGCTTACTCAGATAATCATCCGCTCCGGCATCCAGCGCGGCGATTTTATCGCTCTCTTCGCTGCGTGCGGAAAGCACAATCACCGGCACCGCGCTCCACTGGCGCAGGTCGCGGATAAACTCAATCCCATCACCATCGGGCAGGCCGAGATCGAGAATAATCAAATCTGGCTTACGGGTTGCCGCTTCCAGCAAGCCACGTTGCAGCGTTTCGGCCTCAAAGACGCGCATCCCGTTGCCTTCCAGCGCCGTGCGCAGAAAGCGACGAATAGCCTGTTCATCTTCAACAATCAGAACGTTTGTCACATATCCTCATGAAATTCTTCAAGTTCAGGGGCAGTTTGCTGGGGAAGTGTAACACGAAAACAGGCACCACCTTCCGGTCGGTTGAACGCGGTAATGGTGCCGCCGTGTACATCCACTATCGCCCGACAAATTGCCAGCCCAAGCCCTACACCCGGCACCGCCGACTCTTTATTCCCGCGAGCAAACTTATCAAATATCGTCTGCTCCTGGCCTGGCGGAAGACCGGGGCCGTTATCCCAGACATCCAGTTGTAGATTTTCGCCCTCAACGTGGGCATCGATACCAATTTCGGCCTGCGCCCCCGCGTATTTCACCGCGTTCTCCAGCAGATTAATCAGCACCCGTTCAAAGAGTGGCCCGTCAACGTGGATTAAGGTCAGCGGTTCTGGCAGAGAAAGATTGATTGGTGACGATAAACCCGGTTCCAGCATTTGCAGCGCGCTGCCGACCACTTCTTCCAGCGTTAACCACTCTTTCTTCAAATTAAAGCCGCCGGACTGAATTCGCGCCATATCCAGTAGATTATTCACAAGTCGGGTAGTGTTCAGCACATGCTGACGAATCTCGCTGGCCTGACGGGCGTGGGGCGATCCTTCGCTTGCCAGATCGAGCGTTAAGATTTCAGCCTGACCAAACAGCACTGTAAGCGGAGTGCGTAAATCGTGCGAAAGCGCCGCCAGCAGGGCGTTGCGGATCTGTTCTCGTTCGCTTGCCATCCGCGCCTGTTCTTCGCTGGCGGTCAGCGTCAGCCGCTCAAGGGCATTGGCAACTAACAGCGTAAACGTCTCCAGCAGGCGCTGCTGTTCCGGGATCATCAACTGACGCAGATTCCCCGGTTCCACCACCACCAGTCCGTAGGTTTTCTCGCCGCTTTTTAACGGCAAAATCTGGTACGGTACACCGGGTAACGTGTCGGTGCCCGCACCCGCAGGCAGGCCTTTATCAAAACTCCACTGCGCGATAGCATCGTCCCACGGCGTCATTCCTTGCGGATGTGTTAACGGCTGCAATTTACCGTTGTCATCGGGTAACAGCACCTGACTGCGGGCATGAAACGTGGAGGCAATAAATTGTTCGCTGGTGGCGGCGATGTCCTGTGGACTGCGGCCCACTGCCAGAGCTTTCGACATTTCATATAAGTGCCGTGTGCGTTGCTCGCGGTAACGGGCTACCCGCGCCTGATAACGCACACCCGCAGTAAGGTTCCCGATCACCAGCCCGACGGTTAACATCACCGCGAAGGTCAGCAGATATTGCACATCAGAGACGGCGAGCGTGCCGCGTGGGGCGATAAAAAAGAGATCGAAACTCACCACATTAATGACGGTAGCAACCACCGAAGGCCAGCGTCCATAAAATAGCGCCACCACCACCACGCCAAGTAGATACAGCATCACCAGGTTGGCGGCATCAAACGCCATCAGCCACTGCATGGCAATTAAGGTGATAACGGCGCATAACGCGGCGGCAACCACGCATCCCTGAATCTGTACCCGCCACTTGTCTTTAAAAGAGCGGCTATCCGGCGCGTTGTTAATCGTGCGGGCGGGTGGTTCATCAAGCGCGACCAGCACCTGATCGAGATCGGGGGCGATGCGCGCCAGTCGGTCAGCAAACGTTTCCCGACGCCACCAGCGGCGCGAGGCTGGGCGACCGAGAATAATCTTGCCGAGATTATGTTCACGGGCATAACGCACTACCGCTTTCTCTTCCGCTGGATCAGAAAGTGTTGCCGTCTCCGCGCCCAGCTCCTGCGCCAGACGTAAGGCGCTGAGAATTGCCCGACGTTTTTTCTCCGGTAAGCGATGCAGGGCAGGGGTTTCAACATACACCGCGTGCCAGACGCTACCCAGCCGTGACGCCAGCCGCGCTGCCGCGCGGACCAGTTTTTCGCTGCCGGTGTTATGGCCGATGCATAAAAGGATCGCGTCGCGCGTGTGCCAGACTTTCTCTTCGCCAGGATGCCCCCGCCAGGCGCGCATTTGCTCATCAACGCGATCGGCAGTACGGCGCAGTGCCAGTTCGCGCAGGGCGATCAGATTGCCTTTGCGGAAAAAATGTTCAATGGCGCGCTCCGCCTGCCCGGCAATATAGACTTTGCCTTCTTTCAGCCGCTGGCGCAGATCGTCCGGGGGCAAGTCCACCAGCACCACGTCGTCGGCGGCATCGAAAAAAGGATCGGGCACGGTTTCCCGTACCTGAATTCCGGTTACGCCGCTGACCACATCATTCAGACTTTCCAGATGCTGAACGTTGACGGTAGTGAAAACATCAATGCCAGCTTCCAGCAGTTCTTCGATATCCTGCCAGCGTTTAGGATGACGAGAACCTGGCGCATTACTGTGCGCCAGTTCGTCCATTAAGATCAGCGCCGGACGGCGGGCGAGGGCGGCATCGAGATCAAACTCGCTGATATGCCGCCCACGGTACGCCTGGCGTTTTAACGGCAGAACAGCCAGCCCTTCCAGCATGGCGGCGGTATCTTTTCGCCCGTGGGTTTCTACCACGCCAACCACAATATCCAGCCCTTGCGCCCGCAGTCGCTGGGCTTCTGCCAGCATCGCCCAGGTCTTCCCGACGCCTGCGCAGGCACCGAAGAAAACTTTCAGCTTCCCCCGATGCGGCGCGGCAGTTTGTTCCAGCAGACGATCGGGGTCGGGACGTAAGGGTTCGTTATTCATCAAGTTTATCCAGCGCCAGATTGAGTTCGACAATGTTGACGACCGGCTGGCCGATATATTTCACCAGTGGTTGTTGGCTGTATTTTGCGATCAGTTGCGTGAGCTGTTCAACGCTGAGATTACGCGCTTTCGCTACGCGTGGGATCTGCCAGGCCGCCGCTTGCGGGGTGATGTTATTGTCCAGCCCGCTTGCCGACGCCGTCACCAGTTCAACCGGAACGTTCGCGCTGGCATCCGGGTTAGTGGCCCGTAATGCAGCAACGCGTGCGGCTATTAGTTTATCCAGCTCAGGGTTACTGACCGCCAGATTGCTCCCGCCAGAAGCCTGTGGATTATAGGGCATTTCTGCCGTTGCCGACGGGCGACCATGAAAATAGCCGTTGCCGGTAAAATTCTGCCCGATTAATGCCGAACCCCGCACCGTATCACCTTCACGAATCAACGAACCGTTGGCCTGCCAGGGAAACCACCATTGCCCCAGAACGGTGGTCAGCAGCGGGTAAACGCCGCCAGTAATCAATAACAGAAAGATAAATGTCGATAATGCCGGACGTAATCCACCCATGGTAAACCTCACACCAGACCGCAAACGGTCAGCAGTAAATCAATGACTTTGATACCAATAAACGGCACCAGCAGCCCACCCAGACCGTAAATCCATAAGTTACGGCGCAACATGGCAGAAGCGGTAAGCGGTTTATAACTCACGCCTTTTAACGCCAGAGGAATCAAAAAGACGATAATCAAGGCGTTGAAAATCACCGCACTGAGAATGGCGGAGTCGGGCGAATGCAGGCGCATGATGTTCAGCGCATTTAACTGCGGATACGTTGCTGCGAACGCCGCCGGAATAATGGCGAAGTATTTCGCCACATCGTTGGCAATGCTGAAGGTGGTCAGCGAGCCACGGGTCATCAGCATCTGTTTGCCAATATGCACCACCTCGATCAACTTGGTCGGGTTAGAGTCGAGATCCACCATATTGCCCGCTTCTTTCGCCGCCTGAGTACCGGAGTTCATCGCCACCGCGACATCTGCCTGCGCCAGCGCCGGAGCATCGTTAGTGCCGTCGCCGGTCATCGCTACCAAACGACCTTCCGCCTGATACTGACGGATCAATGCCAGCTTGGCCTCCGGTGTCGCTTCGGCGAGAAAATCATCGACACCCGCTTCCGCAGCAATCGCGGCGGCAGTCAGACGGTTATCGCCGGTAATCATCACCGTTTTAATGCCCATTTTACGCAGCTGGGCGAAGCGCTCTTTAATACCGCCTTTGACGATATCTTTCAGCGCAATAACGCCCAGCACACGAGAACCTTCCACCACCACCAGCGGCGTGGCTCCCTGACGCGCAACCTGATCGACTTTTTGATCGACATCGGCAGGGAAGTGACCACCGTTAGCCTCAACATGGCGGCGAATGGCATCGACAGAACCTTTACGGATCATGCGGTTGTCGATGTTGATCCCGCTCATCCGGCTTTGCGCAGTAAACGGTACAAAGGTGGCATGGAGCGACTGCACATCGCGCTCGCGCAGGTTAAAACGTTGCTTGGCGAGGATCACAATACTGCGGCCTTCCGGCGTTTCATCAGCCAGCGAAGCCAGTTGTGCGGCGTCAGCCAGCGTTTTTTCATCCACGCCCTGCGCGGGGATAAACTCCGATGCCTGACGGTTACCGAGTGTGATGGTGCCGGTTTTATCCAGTAGCAGAACGTCAACGTCACCTGCCGCTTCAACTGCACGTCCGCTGGTGGCAATCACATTCGCGCCCAGCATCCGACTCATCCCGGCGACGCCGATCGCTGACAACAGGCCGCCAATAGTGGTTGGGATCAGACAGACCAGCAGCGCCACCAGTACCGTTACACTGACTGCATTACCGCCCCACGCAGAAAACGGCCACAGCGTGGCGGTTGCCAGTAAAAAGACGATAGTCAGGGCAATCAGCAGGATGGTCAGGGCAATCTCGTTCGGCGTTTTACGTCGCTGTGCGCCTTCCACCATCGCGATCATCCGATCCAGAAATGTCTCGCCGGGGTTAACGCTACACTCAATCACCAGCCAGTCAGAGAGAATACGCGTGCCGCCAGTGACGGAGGCAAAATCGCCGCCGGATTCACGGATCACCGGAGCCGATTCCCCGGTGATGGCGCTTTCATCGACCGATGCGCCGCCTTCAATGACTTCACCATCGCAGGGGATAATATCGCCAGCTTCTACCAGTACGATATCGCCTTTACGCAGTTGATCGGCAGGAACTTTGTCTGCCACAGCGCCATATTTCGGTTCGCGCAGCTTGCGAGCAAAAGCGGTTTTTTTCACCCCTTTCAGACTGTTGGCCTGCGCTTTACTGCGGCCTTCTGCCAGCGCCTCGGCGAAATTAGCGAACAGTACGGTGATCCACAGCCAGCCGCTAATTGCCGCGCTAAACAGCGCATTGCCAGGCATCGCACCGCTTGCCATCGCGATGCTAATACAGGTGGTCAGCAGACTGCCGATCCAAACGATAAACATCACCGGATTGCGCCATTGCGCCTGCGGGTTTAATTTTTTCACCGCTTCTTTCAGCGCCTGAACGACAAGTGTTGGTTCGAATAGCGCCAGTTGTTTACGACTCATATTCAGTGCTCACTCAATATCATCAGGAGAGATATTCCGCCACCGGACCAAGCGCCAGGGCAGGGATAAAGGTCAGTGCGCCAACCAGCAACACGGTGCCGATTAACAGGCCAACAAACAGCGGGCCGTGCGTTGGCAGCGTGCCGGAGCTGGCAGGTTGGCTCTTTTTACTCACCAGCGAACCGGCAATTGCCATCACCGGGATAATCACCCCGAAGCGACCGACAAACATGCAGAACGCCAGTAAACAGTTCCAGAACGGAGAGTTGGCGCTTAATCCGGCAAAGGCGCTGCCGTTGTTGTTAGCGGCGGACGACACGGCGTACAGCACTTCGCTAAAACCATGCGGGCCAGAGTTGAGCATGGCGCTACGTCCGGCGTCGGTCATCATCGCCAACGCCGCGCCCATCAGTACCAGTGTTGGAGTAACCAGAATCGCCAGTGCAGTCAGTTTCATCTCACGTACGTCGATTTTTTTACCCAGATATTCCGGTGTACGACCAATCATCAGCCCGGCAATAAACACCGCCAGCAGGACAAACAGCATCATGCCGTAAAGACCAGAACCGACACCGCCGAACACCACTTCACCAATTTGCATCAGCCACATCGGCACCATGCCACCGAGAGCGGTAAACGAATCATGCATCGCTATCACCGCGCCACAGGAAGCCGCCGTAGTCACGACCGCAAACAGGCTACTGACCAGCACGCCGAAACGGCTCTCTTTACCTTCCATATTGATGCTGCTGTCCGCGCCCAGTGCCAGCAGATGCAGATTACCCTGAACTTCTGCCCACATCACCACGCCTACGCAGATGACAAAAATCACTGACATCGCCCACAGCAACATGCGCCCCTGGCGGCGATCGCCCGTCACTTCACCAAAGGCAAAGCACAGCGCTGTTGGGATCAAGAAGATCGCCAGCATCTGCACGAAGTTGGTCAGTGCGGTTGGGTTTTCAAACGGATGCGACGAGTTGGCATTAAAGAAGCCACCGCCGTTAGTACCGAGCATCTTGATCGCTTCCTGAGAAGCTACTGGCCCCATGGGTAACAGCTGTTGCGCTCCTTCAACGGTATTCACTGCCTGATAGGGCAGAAAGTTTTGCAGCGCACCTTGTTGAATAAAAAACAGTGCGATCAACAACGCCACAGGGACTAGCACCCATAACGTGATTCGTAGCAGATCGACCCAGGCATTCCCGAGTGTGCTCATGCTCTGGCGAGTAAACGCACGGATGAAGGCAAAAATCACCGCAATCCCGCTGGCGGCAGAAAGAAAGTTTTGCACCGTTAAGCCCGCCATCTGGCTGAAATAGCTCAACGTGGTTTCACCGCTATAAGATTGCCAGTTGGTATTCGTGACAAAGCTGACGGCAGTATTCAGCGCCAGATCCCACGACAGCCCCGGCAACTGCTGTGGATTAAGCGGCAGATAGTGCTGACCGAGCAACATAAAAAATAGCACCGCAAGCCCCAGCATGTTCAGGCCGAGAATGGCTGAGAGATACTGCTTCCAGTTCATCTCACGGTTAGAGACGCCAGGTAAACGAAAGAGTATACGTTCAACGCCCGCTGTACCGGGAAGAGGTATGTCATTAATCAGTCGCGCCAGCCCGCTGCCTAAAGGACGCGCCAGCACCATTAATACCAGTAAAAACGTGGCAATCAGTAAGAACCCTTGCGCAGCCATCAGAACGCCTCCGCATTGATCAGGGCATAAACCAGATAACCCAGTAATAAAAACACCAGCAACACGCCGGCTATCACGCCTGCACTCACAGTGCACCTCCAGTGGCCTAAAAGTGATACCGGAAGGGTAGAATTCTGGCTGCAAAGATTTCGCAAAAATCTGCGGGCGGGGTGTAAAAAAAGTATAAAAATGGCAAAAGCCATGATTTAACTAATGATTAGTATTAATTTAACCTTTGTGTAACTTAATTACACGGTGAATGTAAATAAACCATCAATAGGCAAAAATAAGTGGTCGGATGAGTAGCAAAATTACACAAAAGGCGGTACTATTTTCATCAGATAAACAAATTCATTTTTCCGGTGCTATTCACCGGGTAGATACAAAAGGGGGAGAAAAGTATGGAACTCTACAGAGAATATCCTGCATGGCTTATCTTTTTACGCCGTACTTATGCGGTTGCAGCGGGCGTTCTGGCGCTGCCTTTCATGCTTTTCTGGAAAGACCGCGCCCGCTTTTACAGCTACCTGCACCGCGTCTGGTCGAAAACCAGCGACAAACCGGTGTGGATGGATCAGGCCGAAAAGGCAACCGGTGATTTTTACTGATTGCTGAGTTCTGAATACATTGAAAACCGCCAGCGGAAACGTTGGCGGTTTTTTTCTTTTCGCCGTCTACACTTACTCCTGTAAACCGTTCAGGAGCAATAATGAATCAGCAACGATTTGATGACAGCACTCTAATCCGTATCTTCGCCCTTCATGAGTTACATCGACTGAAATCACACGGCTTAACGCGCGGAGCGCTTCTCGATTATCACAGCCGCTATAAACTCGTATTTCTGGCGCATTCTCAGCCGGAATACCGCAAACTTGGCCCGTTCGTGGCTGATATTCACCAGTGGCAAAATCTGGATGATTTTTACAACCAGTACCGCCAACGCATAATTGTTTTGCTTTCTCACCCCGCCAACCCGCGCGATCACACCAACGTTTTGATGCACGTTCAGGGTTATTTTCGCCCGCATCTTGATTCCACAGAACGCCAGCAGCTGGCGGCGCTTATCGACAGTTATCGCCGTGGCGAGCAACCGCTTCTTGCGCCGCTGATGCGTATCAAACACTATATGGCGCTTTATCCTGACGCCTGGCTTTCAGGGCAGCGTTATTTCGAACTTTGGCCGCGTGTGATTAATTTGCGCCATGCAGGAGTTTTATGACCATCCATCTGGTCTGGTTTCGCCAGGATTTACGTCTGCACGATAATCTGGCGCTGGCAGCTGCCTGCCGCAATTCGTCTGCACGCGTGCTGGCGTTGTATATCGCTACACCACGCCAGTGGGCGGCGCATAACATGTCGCCGCGTCAGGTTGAACTTATCAATGCTCAACTGAATGGGCTACGAATAGCGCTGGCGGAAAAAGGTATTCCTTTATTGTTCCGTGAAGTGGATGACTTTGTCGCCAGCGTCGAAACAGTTAAACAGGTGTGCGCGGAAAATCGTGTTACCCACCTGTTTTATAACTATCAGTATGAAGTGCATGAGCGGGCGCGGGATGTGCAGGTTGAGAGAGCGCTACGTAACGTGGTGTGTGAAGGATTTGATGACAGCGTGATCCTGCCGCCGGGGGCGGTGATGACTGGCAATCATGAGATGTACAAAGTCTTTACGCCGTTTAAAAACGCCTGGCTGAAACGGCTGCGGGAAGGTGTGCCGGAGTGTGTCGCTGCGCCAAAAGTTCGTAGTAGCGGATCAATAAAGCCCGCGCCATCCATTACGCTGAATTACCCTCGTCAGTCTTTCGATACCGCGCATTTCCCGGTGGAAGAAAAAGCGGCGATTGCGCAATTACGCCAGTTTTGCCAGAACGGTGCCGGAGAATATGAGCAACAACGAGATTTTCCGGCAGTAGAAGGTACCAGTCGTTTGTCCGCCAGCCTGGCAACGGGTGGGTTATCGCCTCGCCAGTGTTTACATCGCCTGTTGGCGGAACAGCAGCAGGCGCTGGAAGGTGGACCGGGTAGCGTCTGGCTTAATGAGCTGATCTGGCGCGAGTTCTACCGCCATTTGATGACGTATTATCCTTCGCTGTGTAAACATCGTCCGTTTATTGCCTGGACGGAGCGTGTGCAGTGGCAGCGCAATCCCGCCCATTTTAAAGCCTGGCAAGAAGGTAAAACGGGATATCCGATTGTCGATGCTGCTATGCGTCAGCTTAACAGCACTGGCTGGATGCATAACCGTCTGCGAATGATTACAGCCAGTTTTCTGGTGAAAGATTTGCTGATCGACTGGCGCGAAGGCGAGCGGTATTTCATGTCACAACTGATTGATGGTGATTTGGCGGCCAATAACGGCGGCTGGCAGTGGGCCGCTTCTACCGGAACCGATGCTGCGCCGTATTTTCGTATTTTTAACCCGACAACCCAGGGCGAGAAATTTGACCGCGAAGGCGAGTTTATCCGCCAGTGGCTACCGGAGTTGCGCGATGTGCTAGGTAAAGCGGTGCATGAGCCGTGGAAGTGGGCGCAGAAAGCAGGTGTGAAGCTGGATTATCCGCAACCGATTGTCGATCACAAAGAGGCGAGGCTGCGAACGCTGGCAGCGTATGAGGCGGCGAGGAGGGGGAAATAACAGACTCGTGCCCAGATGCCGGATGCGGCATGAACGCCTTATCCGGCCTGGCAAATAGTGCAAATTCAATGGACCATCCAGGCCTGATAAGACGCGTTAAGCGTCGCATCAGGCATCGGTGTTGGCGTATTAAGACTCCAGCGCCAGCGCACGGTTTCTGAACTTCAGCGCCTGATACAGCCAAATCATCAGCACCAGTCCTACACACGCCAGCGCACCCCAGGTGATTTGATCAAACACTTCTATATATGCATTGATGGAGTAATTGAGCGCCCCGGAAGCATCAAACGAAGCTTGCGATGTTTGATCGGCAATGACGCCCGCCAGATAGTTAGCAATCGCACCGGAAAGCAGCATGTAAATGCCGGTTAATACGCCGGTCACGCCGGGGATTTCAATACGCGTAATTTGCGACATAGCAACCGGATCGATAAACAGTTCGGCAAACCCCATCACTGCCAGACCAAGCACCATCAGCGGCAGGGAAGAGTGGCCATACATTGCAGACCAGCGAGCGCTTAAGCTCAGAATACAGAACCCGGCGCTCATCAGGCCGAGGCCAAGAGCAAATTTTCCCCAGATGCGCACGGTACGATTACCCGCGACGCTTTCTTTAACCACCCACGCCAGGAACACACCGCACAGCATAACTGCAAAAGCATTAATCGACTGGAACATGGCGGTCGGAACGCTATAACCGAAAATATCGCGATTAACGAAGCGGTCGATATAAAGGCTAATCGAGCTGCCGCCCTGTTGTGCGAAGGCCCAGAACAACATGCTGAAGAAGGTGAGCGTCACAATCAGCCCCAGCTCCTTACGTTGTTTCTGGTTTTCTGCTTTGCGATAAATTTTCGCCAGTACCGCCAGACCAATGATAGTGGCGACAATTAAGGCGTATACCGACCACTCTTTCCAGAACAGTACAGTAATCAGCGCAGGCGTTGCGACCAGCAGAACCAGCAGCCATCCCCAGTTCGGCAGGAGAAAGTTTGTCGCACGCAGCACCTTTTTGTTAACGCCGCGGGTATGTGTGAAATGACGATTGCCGCATAAGAAAATGACCAGACCCGCGATCATGCCAACCGCCGCCAGGCCAAAGCCCATCGCCCAGCTGTACTCTTCCTGGGTGTAACCACAGGCGATAGGGGCAATAATCGATCCCACGTTACCCGCCGCATACATCAGCGAGAAACCGCCATCACGACGTGGATCGGTCGGTTCATACAGTTCACCAAGCAGGCAACTGACGTTGGATTTAAACAGACCATAGCCACAAACGATAATCGCCAGCGACAGATAGAGGAATGACGGGTGGATTTCGCTGGCGCCCAGCACCACATGCCCGACAGCCATCAACAACGCCCCCAGCATTACCGCCATACGGTTGCCGAGCACTTTATCCGCCAGAAAACCGCCGAGGATCGGCGTGACATACACCAGCGAACAATAGGCGCTAAATAACGCGTAAGCGTGGGTGTCGTTGTATTTCAGTTGATTGGTGAGATAGAGAATCAGCAAGGCACGCATGCCGTAGAAGCTAAAATATTCCCAGATTTGTAGCGCGACAACGTAGTAGATAGCGCGCGGCTGTGATGCGTGTTTATTCATAGTAATTCCGCGGTTGGATGCGACACCACGTAATAGTTGCGCGGCGTGCGTGTGTTTCCTTAAAGTTAAAACTTTGATACAGATCTGATTATTTATGCAATATGCTGTCTGATTGCATAAATATACATGAACTATGCATTTATGAGATAAACAATTTGCGCCTTTTGGCGATGGGTTTGTTTCTTAATATGTCGAAAGATTGGCTATCGACGAACAGGCGAGGTAACGCTATGTTAACGGAGTAGCTATCAGAATATGGAAGGCGCAATGATGAAAAACACCGAACTGGAACAACTGATTAACGAGAAATTGAACAGCGCGGCGATAAGTGATTACGCGCCGAATGGTTTGCAGGTGGAAGGCAAAGAGACGGTGCAAAAAATTGTTACCGGTGTCACCGCCAGCCAGGCGCTACTCGATGAAGCGGTACGCCTGGGCGCTGATGCGGTCATTGTGCATCATGGTTATTTCTGGAAAGGGGAATCGCCAGTAATTCGCGGTATGAAGCGTAACCGCTTAAAAACATTGTTGGCGAATGATATCAACCTGTATGGCTGGCATCTGCCACTTGACGCACATCCTGAGCTGGGCAATAACGCGCAACTGGCGTCGTTACTGGGGATCACGGTCATGGGCGAAATTGAGCCGTTGGTGCCGTGGGGCGAACTGACCATGCCGGTACCGGGGCTGGAACTGGCCTCATGGATTGAAGCGCGTCTGGGACGCAAGCCGTTGTGGTGTGGCGACAACGGCCCGGAGGTAGTACAGCGCGTCGCCTGGTGCACCGGTGGCGGGCAAAGTTTTATTGATAGTGCCGCGCGTTTTGGCGTGGATGCATTTATTACGGGTGAAGTTTCTGAACAGACCATTCATTCAGCCCGCGAGCAGGGATTGCATTTTTATGCTGCGGGTCATCACGCTACCGAACGCGGTGGTATTCGCGCGTTGAGCGAGTGGTTGAATGAAAATACCGATCTTGATGTGACCTTTATTGATATTCCTAATCCTGCATAACGACTAGTCAGAGGGATCGAAAGTGCAACGAGCGCGTTGTTATCTGATAGGTGAAACGGCGGTAGTGCTGGAACTGGAACCGCCGGTGACGCTGGCCAGCCAGAAACGGATCTGGCGGCTGGCCCAGCGTCTGGTGGATATGCCGAATGTCGTTGAAGCTATTCCCGGCATGAACAATATCACGGTGATTTTGCGGAACCCTGAATCGCTGGCGCTGGACGCCATAGAGCGTTTGCAACGTTGGTGGGAAGAGAGCGAGGCGCTGGAACCTGAGTCTCGCTTTATCGAAATTCCGGTGGTTTACGGTGGCGCAGGTGGGCCGGATCTGGCGGTGGTTGCGGCGCATTGTGGGTTGAGCGAAAAACAGGTTGTTGAATTGCACTCCTCCGTGGAATACGTGGTCTGGTTTTTAGGTTTTCAACCGGGATTCCCGTATCTCGGGAGTTTGCCGGAACAACTACACACGCCACGGCGCGCTGAACCGCGCTTGCTCGTTCCGGCAGGTTCTGTCGGGATTGGCGGGCCGCAGACCGGTGTTTATCCACTGGCAACGCCGGGCGGCTGGCAGTTGATAGGTCATACTTCGCTCAGTCTGTTTGACCCGACGCGTGACGAACCTATCTTATTGCGTCCGGGAGACAGCGTGCGCTTTGTGCCGCAGAAGGAGGGAGTATGCTGAAGATTATTCGTGCGGGAATGTACACCACCGTGCAGGATGGCGGCCGTCACGGTTTTCGCCAGTCGGGTATCAGCCACTGCGGCGCACTGGATATGCCAGCGCTACGCATTGCTAACCTGCTGGTGGGTAATGATGCCAACGCGCCCGCGCTGGAGATCACGCTCGGTCAGTTAACGGTTGAGTTTGAAAGCGATGGTTGGTTTGCATTGACTGGCGCAGGTTGCGAGGCGCGGCTGGATGATAATGCTGTCTGGACTGGCTGGCGCTTGCCGATGAAAGCAGGCCAGCGTTTAATGCTTAAACGTCCACAACATGGTGTACGTAGCTATCTGGCGGTGGCAGGCGGTATTGATGTGCCACCAGTGATGGGGTCATGCAGCACCGATCTCAAGGTGGGGATTGGTGGGCTGGAAGGGCGTTTACTGAAGGATGGTGACCGACTCCCCATTGGCAAAGCGAAGCGTGATTTTATGGAAGCGCAGGGCGTTAAACAGTTGCTGTGGGGTAACCGGATTCGCGCCTTACCGGGGCCGGAATATCATGAGTTCGATCGCGTCTCGCAGGATGCATTCTGGCGTTCGCCCTGGCAGCTTAGCTCGCAAAGTAACCGGATGGGCTATCGCTTACAGGGGCAAATCTTAAAACGCACCACCGATCGCGAACTGTTATCTCACGGTTTGTTGCCTGGCGTGGTGCAGGTGCCGCATAACGGGCAGCCCATTGTGTTGATGAACGACGCGCAAACTACCGGCGGTTACCCGCGTATTGCCTGTATCATTGAGGCTGATATGTACCATCTGGCGCAAATTCCGCTCGGTCAGCCGATTCATTTTGTCCAGTGTTCACTGGAAGAGGCACTGAAAGCGCGGCAAGATCAACAACGTTATTTCGAACAATTAGCGTGGCGGCTGCACAATGAAAATTGACCTGAACGCCGATCTGGGCGAAGGGAGTTCCAGCGATGCGGAACTTTTAACGCTGGTTTCGTCGGCCAATATTGCCTGTGGATTTCATGCAGGCGATGCGCAAACCATGCTGGTAAGCGTGCGTGAAGCCATAAAAAATGGTGTCGCGATTGGCGCTCACCCGAGCTTTCCCGACAGGGAAAATTTTGGTCGCAGCGCCATGCAGCTGCCGCCAGAAACCGTTTACGCCCAGACACTGTATCAAATTGGCGCGCTGGCAGCGATTGCCCGGGCGGAAGGTGGCGTAATGCGTCATGTTAAACCGCACGGCATGTTATACAACCAGGCAGCGAAAGACGCACAACTGGCAGACGCCATCGCCAGAGCCGTTTACGCCTGCGATCCGGCATTGATTCTCGTCGGGCTGGCAGGAAGCGAGCTGATTCGAGCAGGCGAACGATATGGTCTGGTAACGCGCGAGGAAGTGTTTGCCGATCGCGGCTATCAGGCCGACGGTTCGCTGGTGCCGCGAAGCCAGCCAGGCGCGTTGATTGAAAACGAAGAACAGGCGCTGGCGCAAACGCTGGAGATGGTGCAACACGGCAGAGTCAAAAGTATCACCGGCGAATGGGCAACGGTCGCGGCGCAAACGGTCTGCCTGCATGGCGACGGCGAGCACGCACTGGCGTTCGCCCGCCGGCTACGATCTGCATTTGCCGAAAAGGGGATTGTTGTCGCAGCATAATCCCTCTGAACAAAGAATGAAAAAAGGATATCACCATGCCTGAAGGCCCGGAGATCCGCCGTGCAGCGGATAACCTGGAGGCGGCGATCAAAGGCAAACCACTGACCGATGTCTGGTTTGCCTTCCCGCAGTTAAAACCTTATCAATCACAACTTATTGGTCAGCATGTCACTTATGTGGAAACGCGCGGAAAAGCGTTGCTGACCCATTTTTCGGATGGCTTAACGCTCTATAGCCATAACCAACTCTATGGTGTCTGGCGCGTGGTTGATACTGGCGAAGAGCCGCAGACCACGCGGGTGTTGCGGGTAAAGTTGCAAACAGCCGACAAAACCATTCTGCTTTATAGCGCCTCTGATATTGAAATGTTAACGCCGGAACAACTGACGACGCATCCGTTCTTACAACGCGTTGGCCCCGATGTGCTCGACCCGAATCTGACGCCGGATGTGGTGAAAGAACGGTTATTGTCGCCGCGCTTTCGTAACCGTCAGTTTGCCGGGTTACTGCTTGACCAGGCGTTTCTGGCAGGGCTTGGCAATTATCTGCGCGTGGAGATCCTCTGGCAGGTTGGGTTGACCGGAAATCATAAAGCGAAAGATCTCAACGCGGCGCAACTGGATGCACTCGCACACGCGTTACTGGATATTCCGCGACTTTCTTACGCTACGCGGGGGCAGGTGGATGAAAATAAACATCACGGCGCGCTGTTCCGTTTTAAGGTTTTTCATCGTGATGGCGAACCGTGCGAACGCTGTGGCGGCACCATTGAGAAAACCACGCTGTCATCGCGCCCGTTTTACTGGTGTCCTGGTTGCCAGCACTAGGCCGTTCGCTTCGGCGCATAGGTTGAAATAAACCGCGCAATGGCAGGCCCCGTCAGCAAAATACTGAACAGGCGCAGGGTTTGCATCGCCATAATAAGCGCCATATCGGCATTGCTCCCTGCGGCGATGACCGCCACCGTATCTAGTCCGCCGGGGCTGGTAGCGAGGTAGGCGGTCATAAAATCAATATGCATAAACCAGGTCAGCCCCCACGCCATCGCGGCGCAGATGGCGAGCAGAGCAAATATCGACAGCAGGATTTGCGGCAGCGGACGCAATGCCCGCAGTAAGATTTGTTTATCGAAGCCCAGACCAATTCGCCAGCCAATCGCCATATAAGCTATCGCCAGCAGCCATTCCGGTAACTCAATCGTGATGAACTCACCAGACTGGAGCACCGCACCTGCCAGCATCGGGATAAGCATCGTGCCGGAAGGAAGACGTAGCAGGCATCCCGCCGTACCCGCAATGACCGCGAGCAGGATGGTGAACAGGAGATGAATGCTCACTGGCGGAAACCATACTATCTGCTGGTTAACCGCTTCAGCGTTATCGCCCAGCATCATTCGGGTGACCAGAACAGCGGCCCCCGCGACAAACAGTACCCGCAGATACTGCATAAACGCCACCAGGCGGATATCTGCGCCGTAATCCTGCGCCATCGCGACCATTGCCGCCGCACCACCAGGCGAGGAGCCCCAGGCACCCGTATTTCCGGGCAGTGAGCTATAGCGCACCAGTAACCATCCCACGATAGCACTGGAAAGCAGCGTCACCAGCAAAATAGCTAACACAATCGGCCAGTTAACCGCCAGCGTGGTCAGGATCGAACCGGTCAGGTTTTGCGCAATCATGCAGCCAAGAATGGCCTGCGCAGCGAGAAAAGCGGAGCGGGGGAGTTGCAGGGTAACCCCGCGCATACTGAAGATGATCCCGGCGATCATTGGTCCAAGCAGGAGTGCCGCCGGGAGATGTAAAGCGAGGAAGCCAATAGAAAGGAGAAGTGACAGAACACATAACATTCCCCACTGTAGCACTGGCATCCGTCACTCCCTGTTTAACTTACCTTTGGTGTATCGATACAGCATAAAGAATGCGCCTTAACGAAAAAATAGCGGTAATCAAGAAAAAGACAGATTTTGGCTAAAGGGCGTATTAAGTACCGTTGTCTCCCTCTCGTTTGTAAAAGAGGGAAGAGTAAACGATTGAACTGAAATAAGTCTTATCCAGTGCGCCGTAAAACCCCGTTCTTCAGGGCGGGGATATAAGGCGCGGTTTTCCACCTAACCAGGTGTTTGCTGTTGTTCAATGTATTGGCGGATGACGGATATTGGCGCACCTCCGCAGCTACTGGCAAAATAACTGGGACTCCACAAAACGCCTTTGTGGTAATACCTGACTGCAATATCTGGTCGATCTCGTCGCAGTAATCTACTCGATACGCCTTTGAGGCTGTTTACCAGACTGGATATCGCCAGCTTGGGTGGATAGTTAATTAACAAATGGACGTGATCTTGTTCGCCATCCATTTCAACCAGTTCAGCTTCAAAATCAGCACATACATTTGAAAAGTAAGTGCGTAGTTTTTCTGTCGCGTCATAGTCAAAAATCTGACGTCGGTATTTAGTAACGAAGATCAGGTGAACATGCTTCAGGAAAACACAATGCCTTCCGCGTCGGATATCGGTTTCTTTTTTCATGGGCCAAAGTATGATTTGGCCCATGAAACGACTACAAGCATTCAAATTCCAGTTAAGACCAGGTGGTCAACAGGAGCGTGAAATGAGGTGCTTCGCAGGCGCATGTCGTTTCGTTTTCAATCGTGCTCTGGCACGTCAGAATGAGAATCATGAGGCCGGTAATAAATACATCCCTTACGCGAAAATGGCTTCCTGGCTGGTTGAGTGGAAAAATGCAACTGAAACACAATGGCTTAAAGATGCTCCAGCACAGCCATTGCAACAGTCACTGAAAGACCTTGAGCGAGCCTACAAAAATTTCTTCCAGAAGCGTGCGGCTTTTCCCCGATTCAAAAAGCGGGGACAGAATGATGCATTCCGCTACCCACAGGGCGTTAAGCTCGATCAGGAAAACAGCCGTATTTTTCTGCCGAAACTTGGCTGGATGCGCTACCGGAATAGCCGTCAGGTCACGGGTGTTGTGAAAAATGTCACTGTCAGCCAGTCCTGCGGTAAGTGGTACATCAGTATTCAGACAGAAAGTGAAGTATCCACTCCTGTTCACCCTTCAGTATCAATGGTCGGACTGGATGCTGGCGTGGCGGTCAGATACTGGCTGTTCCGCCAGCGTACACAAGCCAGCGTTGCGCGTGCTGTGGTCATACAGCGAAAGAAAATCGCCTGTCACAAAGTAAATTCAGATGCCAGGTATGTGGATATACAGCGAACGCCGATGTAAACGGCGCTCGTAACATTTTAGCGGCGGGGCACGCCGTTCTTGCCTGTGGAGGGATGGTGCAGTCAGGCCGCCCGTTGAAGCAGGAACCCACCGAAATGATTCAGGCGACAGGCTGAACGTAGCAGGGATCCTCGTCATTCAGGGCGTGGAGGATGTCAAGGCGAGGAATTATTGATCAGTGCACTGACCGGGCTGTCGAAGTGTGATTTCATGGCCTGAGTCGCCGTTTCGACATCTCTGGCACACACAGCGTCGCAGATTTTCTGGTGTAGTGTGATGATGTGATTGCCATACTCTTTTTGATCGCTTTGGGCGTTTAACCCCTCCTGGATGGATTGCCGCAACTGCTGATGTAATGCCTGCAATAACATCATAAAAAGCGGATTTTTTGAGGCAACGGCGAGTAACTGATGGAAGCGGATATCATGGGTGATAAAGCTTTCGACATCATCGAACTGTTCGCGGATTTTTGCCATTTCAGCCCGTAGGTTAGCAAAATCTTCCTCTTCGCCATTACGGGCAGCCGCTTCCACAACGCCCAACTCCAGCCAGCGGCGTACTTGCAAAATTTGCTCTGTTGTCACTTGTTCGGTCGCCAGGGCAAATCCAAACACCACGCGCAGCACTTCATCATCAAATTTTTTGATTCGTGGCACTTTACCGCTGTGCGTTTCCAGAATCCCCAGGGCGGCAAGTGAACGATAGGCCTCACGCACAATACCCCGACTGACACCCAATTTCTGAATCAACTGAACTTCACTGGGAACTGGCATCCCCGGTGTCAATTTTTGTTCGGCGATCAGATTAAGAATATGATTTTTGACCTGTGACGATAACGTTACGCTGGTCAATAACGCACTCTCACTCATTTTCACTCCTGTTGTACTTTTTCCTGGTCGGTAAAATCCAGAATACCGGGACTGTATCCTTCATATTTTCCTCCAGAACCCTTGATTATCAATAGACTACTGCGCCTGTGCGCCCGCCATGCAGTGCGAATCAAAGACATATTGTGTGAAAGAGTGGCGAAGAAATAGTAAATACACAACTTTTTCGTGACGCCCTTCGCAGTATTGTGCGCTTTTTCTTCTTACCCTGTAAACCTGTTAAACAGGCTTACAGGTAAATGTGATGTGGAAGAGTGATAACGAACTTTTTGCGTTGATGAAAACCCGGCTATTTACCGCCGTGGTTGGCGATATTCTCGACACGCTGGGCTATATGCACCAGTTTGTTTCTCCGGCAATCAAGCCGCTGGATGTGAATATGGTGGTGGCAGGCCGGGCAATGCCGGTGCTGGAGTCGGACGTTTACGAAACCAAATCGACGTCGGGTAAGACGGCGATTGGCGAAAAACCGTTTGGCATCATGTTTGAAGCGCTGGATGCCCTCAAAGAGAACGATGTTTACATCACTACGGGCAGCTCTCTGCGCTATGCGTTGTGGGGCGGGTTGATGTCTACCCGAGCCATGCATCTGAAAGCAGCAGGTGCGGTACTCGATGGTTACGCCCGTGACTCTGCTGAAATTCTTGAACTGAAATTTCCCACCTTTTGTCATGGCACTTACGCACAGGATCAAGGTCCGCGCGGCAAGGTCATCGACTTCGGCGTACCCATTGAATTTCACGGTGTGCGGGTGAATCCGGGCGATATCGTGTTTGGCGATCGTGACGGATTACTGATTATTCCCCAGGTCGTTGAGAAAGAAGTTATTACCCAGGCTCTGGAAAAAGTGGCAACTGAAAGTGAAGTGCGCAAAGCCATCAGTGATGGCATGAGCACGGTACAGGCCTTTGAAACCTTCGGCGTAATGTAAGGAGAGCAACGAATGAAGGCATTAACCATTGAGCAGGGAAGTCAGGCGCGATTTGTTGATATCCCCGAACCTGTCTGCGGTAAAGGAGAAGTGCTAATCAATGTTGAGCGTGTCGGACTGTGTGGTTCTGACCTCAATACCTGGCGGGGGCTGAATCCGCTGGTTAATTATCCCTGTATTCCGGGGCATGAAATTGGCGGCACGGTGCTGGCAACTGGCGATATGGCGGGAGCGATCAAGCCGGGTGACCGGGTGGTCGTTCTGCCTTGCACTGAATGTGGTGTGTGCAGCTCCTGTCTGAGCGGTCGTCCTAACGCTTGTAAGAACAACCAGACTCTCGGTGTGCAACGTCAGGGTGGGATGGCGCAACAACTGACGATGCCTGCACATAAAGTCATTGTCTGTAATGCCTTAAGTGTTGATGAGTTAGCGCTGGTAGAACCGCTGGCCGTGGGGCTACATGCGGCCAGACGTGCGCAAATTAATGTGGGTGAATGGGTCGCAGTTATCGGTTGTGGGGTAATTGGCCTTGGCGCTATCGCCGCGGCATCCGCCATGGGCGCACGCGTAATTGCTATCGATATTGATGATCGCAAGCAGAACATTGCCCAGTCGTGCGGTGCGCAACGTTTTCTTAATTCGCAGCAATGTGACGTGGCGGCAGAACTGGCGCTGTTAAATGACAGTCGCGGCCCGGAAGTGGTGATTGAAGCGGTGGGGAATCAACAAACCATTGAACAGGCTACAGGGCTGGTGGCGTTTAGCGGTCGTGTGGTTTATGTCGGTTACGCCAAACAGCCAGTGAGTTATCAGAGTGCGCAGTTCCTGATGAAAGAACTGGATATCCGTGGTTCGCGCAATGCCACCGTGGCGGATTTTCGTGCCGTGCTGGCATTGATGGAGTCCGGGCGTTATCCGGTCAGCAATCTGGTGAGCGCTCACTACCCGCTGGAACAGGCCGATCACGCTTTTAGCGACTGGGTAAGTGATCCCGGCGCGTATACCAAAATCCTCATTGACCTTTAAGGAGACACTTCATGAATGCTTTTTCTTTACATAACAAAACCGCGCTGATTACAGGGGCGGCCAGTGGACTGGGGCTGGCAATGGCCAAATGCATGATAGTCAGCGGGGCGAAGGTCATTATTGCTGACCTGAACGGCGAACTGGCGCAAGCGACCGCCGGAACATTAGGTTCGCAGGCCAGTTGGATACAAATGGATGTCGGGGATACCGCAGCCGCGCAGGAAAAAGTTGATGCGCTTGTTAGCGAACACGGGGCTATCGATATCCTGGTCAATAACGCAGGCAATCACTGCAAAAAACCGATTGAAGAGATGAGCGTCAGTGATTTTGAGTCAGTGCTCGACGTTCACGTGGTCGGTGCATTTGCGTTAACCAAAGCCCTTGTGCCGCATATGAAACAACGCGGTCAAGGTTGTGTGCTGTTTACCGCCTCTATGACCTCATTTCTTGGGCAGCCTCTGGTTACTGGCTACAGCGCTGCGAAGTCAGCCTATCTCGGCATGATTCGCGGTATGACCACGGAGCTTGCCGGACACGGGATTCGCGTCAATGGTATTGCGCCTGGTTGGATCGATACACCAATGTTGCGTAAGGCCATTGAAGGCGATGACGAACGCCGTAACAAAATCCTGGGTCGTACACCGATGAAAAAATTCGGCAAGCCAGAAGATATCGGTTGGGCTGCGGTTTATTTGGCTTCGGACGCAGCGGCGTTTGTCAGTGGTCAGGTGCTGGTGGTCGATGGCGGTGCATTAATCGGCTTCTGATGTACGGAGGAATTATGCGCAAACGTGCGTTAAAGCTTCATGCCAGAGATAACTGCGTGGTCGCGCTGAATGACATCGCCAGTGGCGATGTTGTCTGGTGGGATGGGGGGGAAATGGTGGCCTGTAGTTCCGTCACGCTGGGTCACAAACTGGCCTGCGAAGCGCTGAACAATGGTGATTCGATTCTGAAATACGGCGCCATTATCGGACATGCCACTCGCGATATTGCCATGGGTGAACATGTGCATTCCCATAATCTTGCCAGCAATGCCATCGCCATTTTTCATCATGATGATGCCGGCTATCAGCCAGAGGAAAAAGCATAATGGAAGGTTATGTACGGCAAAATGGCCGACCGGGTATTCGTAATACTGTGCAGGTAATCTTTATGGTGGAGTGTGCCAGCCACGTCGCTAAAAAGATTGCCGAGGGATTTCCTTGTCACGATGTGCAGTATTTTGGTTTTTCAGGTTGTTATCCCAGCGATTACGGCTATCGGCTGGTGAAAAATCTGGCGACGCATAGCAACGTAGGTGGTGTACTGATTATTTCGCTGGGATGCGAGAATTTCGATCGCCGTCGGCTGGAGCAAGAAGTTCGCGAAAGCGGGCGACCGTGTCATACGCTGGTGATTCAGGAAAATAAAGGCACGACCAACACCATTACTCTGGGTAAGCAGTTGGTCGCTGAAATGCTGGAACAGCTTACGGATACACCGCGTTGTATTCTGAACTGGAGCGACCTGGTGGTTGGTACTATCTGCGGTGGTTCCGATGGCACCAGTGGTATCACGGGTAATCCGGCAGTAGGACGCGCCTTTGACCAGTTGCTGGAGAAAGGGGCTACCTGCATTTTTGAAGAAAGCGGTGAGTTGCTTGGTTGTGAGCAGCATATGATGTCGCGTGCGGGTAGCCCGCAGGCACGTGATGCCATCGAAATGGCAATGACAAAAGCAGAGCGTTATTACAGTTTGATGGGGCTGGGGAGTTTTTCTAACGGTAATGCTGAAGGCGGCTTAACCACTCAGGAAGAAAAATCCCTTGGGGCTTATACCAAGTCGGGCGATGCGCTGATTGCTGGCGTTATTTTACCGACGCAACAAACGCCCTTTCCTGGGCTTTGGTTGATGGACGTGGTGCCTGATGGTGAGCCTCGTTTTGGTTATCCGAATATTAACGATTCCTCAGAAGCACTGGAACTTATCGCCTCTGGCTGTCATATGGTGTTATTTACCACAGGTCGCGGTTCAGTTATTGGTTCAGTGATCGCACCCATTATTAAAGTGTGTAATAACCCACAGACGTGGGAGCATTTATCTGACGATATGGACGTTAATGCCGGTCGTGTAATTAGCGAAGGCGCAACGCTCGACGATATTGCAGACGATATTATGCAGGTGATTGAACATGTCGCCAACGGTCAATATTGTGCCGCAGAACGACTGGAACATCAGGAGTTTGTTTTAACGTATAAAGCATTTGATTACAGCAAAAGTGCAGTCTGTCGGGCAGATCCCCGTTAATCGATAAAGCTCTTACAGGTAATAATAATGAAAAAATTACTGACGCCCTTTTTATTTCTTTTCGCTTTATTAAGTCCGATGCTGAATGCCGCGCCGGTCACTATCAAAATCGCCTATGAAAGTAACCCCGGCGAGCCAGCGGATACAGTAGTGAAGCACTGGGCAGAACTTGTGAAGAAAAAAAGCAATGGAGATATTGTTTTCGAACTTTATCCAAGTTCACAATTAGGTTCTAAACAAGATATTACAGAGCAAGCGTTGATGGGGATGAATATTATCACCATCAGTGATGTTGGTTTTTTAACTGACTATGATGCAGACCTGGGAATATTATTTGGGCCTTATTTAACTGAAGATCCGCAGAAACTGTTTGCGATTTATGCCAGCGACTGGTTTAAACAGAAAGAACAAAAGCTGCGGGAAAAAGGTGTGCATATTGTCATGAGCAACTATCTGTACGGTACCCGGCAGATCATTGCTAAAAAACCAATTCGTACACCGGAAGACCTGAAAGGGATGAAGATCCGCGTGCCGAATAACGTCATGCAGATTAAAGCCATTGAAGCAATGGGCGCAACCCCAACGCCAATGCCGCTGGGCGACGTTTATCCGGCGCTGACTCAGGGGATGATCGATGGTGTGGAAAACCCGGTTTCTGTTCTGTATGGGCAAAAACTGCATGAGCAGGCGAAATATCTGTCAATGGTGAACTATCTGACCAATACATCATTATGGTTGGGTGGCGAAGCGTTTTTCAGTACCCTGACACCTGCGCAGTTAGATATTATTCACCAGACAGCGTATGAAGCTGGTTTATATAGCCAGAAAATTACCACCGAGCAGGATGCGGCAATGTTGAAAACCATGCAGGAGCAGGGCGTAGAAATTATCTATCCTGACGTGGCTCCTTTCAAAGAAAAAGCCTTAAAAGTGTACCAACAATTCCCGGAATGGACCCCTGGTTTATATGACACCATTCAGCAACAGCTGAAATAACTTCATGGCATAAGGACAGGTCGGTGTTTCGGCACCGACCGTTAAGAGCAGAGGTGTTTATGCGTCTTTTCGGGAAAGTGATTGAAGTTTCTGCGGTATTAACACTCTTTTTATTGGTAATAATGACCATTGCTGCGGTAATAATGCGTTACTGTTTTAATATGCCATTGCAGTGGACAGAGGAAGTTTCCGGTTTATTAATGGTTTGGGTAGTCATGTTTGGTGCGGTTGTTGCTGAACGAGATAATACCCATTTATCAATTCCATTTTTAGCTGATGCGCTGACACCACGCTGGCAACGTATTTTAACGTTATTTGTCTCTCTGGTATCTATTATTTTACTGATTGTGATGGCCTGGTCAGCATGGAAATTAGCTGCCGGAACAGCATTTAAAACCACGCAAATATTAAAAATATCCTGGTTTTGGATCGATATTGCGGTCACGGTTGGTGCAATCGGTATCGCCTGTTTTACTGCCTTACACCTGATCAAGAAAACGCCACGCAAGGAAGGTGAATAATGACCGCATTGAGTGAATTACTGGCGGGAAGCTGGCTGATGATCATTCCGCTGATGTTCATCTGTTTATTTATCAATATGCCGGTATGGCTGGCGATGTTTTGCGGCATTCTGACCTACTTCCTTTGCTATTCAAACGTGCCGTTAATGGTGGCAATTCAGCGTTTGATTGCCACGACGCAAACCCCTTCGCTGTTAGCTATTCCATTTTTTATCTTATTAGGCACGTTAATGAGCTATACCGGTATTGCCGCACGTATTTTGCAAATTGCCAACGTGTTGATTGGCAGAATGCGCGGTGGTCTGGGTGGGGCTAATATTCTGGTCAGTACCATGATGGGCGGCGTCAGCGCCTCAAACCTGGCGGATGCCGCGATGTTATCGCGCATGATGGTGCCGGAAATGGAACAGAAAGGCTATTCCCGTGGCTTTGCGGCGGCGATAACGGCAAGTGGCTCGCTGATTACACCAATCATTCCACCGGGTATTGCGCTGATCCTGTATGGACTGGTGGCGGATGTCTCCATCGGTTCCATGTTTATGGCCGGGATCCTGCCCGGTCTGTTGTGTTCCGCTATGTTGATCGTCACCGTATGGCTGGTGGCTATTCGTCGCGGATTAAAACCTTCCAGCGAACACTGGCCAAAACCGAAAGAAGTGTCAGTGGCGCTGGTGCAGGCCTGGCCTGCACTGTTTTTAATCGTTGCGGTTATCGGCGGCATTCGGGCAAATATCTTCACGCCAACAGAAGCCGGAGCTGTAGCAGTATTATTGGTGATATTTATTGGTTTTGTCATTTATCGCGAACTGAAAATCAGCCATGTATTTACTGCACTCTCTGAGACGGCGCGTTCCACGGCATCGGTCATGTTAATCATTATGGCGAGTGCGGCGCTGGGCTGGATATTTTCCCTTGAGCGGGCCGGTATAACAGTTGCGGAGTTTGTGACCTCTCTGACCGATAATAAATACGTCTTTTTATTGATTATTAATCTATTGCTGCTGGTGCTTGGCATGTTCCTTGAAGGCAGTGCCATCTTGCTGATATTAGTGCCGTTGCTCAAACCAGTAGTGGCGCATTTTGGCATTGATCCGGTGCATTTTGGCATCATTATGATCCTCAACTTATCGTTAGGAACGTTATCACCACCTGTCGGAACGGTGATGCTGCTGGTGTGTAATACCGTACAGGTTTCTGTCGGGCAATTTATGCGAGAAGGGGTGCCACTACTGATCAGTCTTATTTTACTTCTGTTGGTCATTACCTATATTCCGGCAATATCTTTACTGCTGGTTTGAACAATAAATGTAATACCCTTTGATTGAGTATGACCCCCGTGATTTTTTCGGGGGTATTTTACCAGGAGGCTTTTGCATTATTTTTTCTATGGTCAACCGATGGGGTGTTTTTTTAAATAATTTAGAGTATATGCTGGTTAGAAAACGTTCTGACCAGAAGGCCAGAACGTTGATAACAATATAACGACAGTGATACACACAACGTTCTATCCGCGTGAATAGAATTTAGTTGTAGTTAATTTTGAACAGCACCACGGTATCAAAGGGGCCGGGATCAATGGGTGTGCCGCTTATGGATGACAGCTCTGCCGTATAGGTTTTTTCATAGACCAGCATGTCGCTGGTAAAGTCGGCGTATTCAGAATATTTATTGAATGTATAGGGTGAAGAATTTTCATCCAGCACACGCAGTCGTAGCCCATTACCCACGAGCAGCGCCTGATCGCCTTCCACCAGTGTTTCTTCGGTATAAAACGAAGAACTGACTTTGAAGCCATCAGTGCACTCAGCATTTTGGGTTTTGGTCGTTTTGATAGAGAACGTTTTTGTCATATTGTGACGGCGAATATCCAGCACGTTAAATTTACCAAAATCGATGACCTGATTATTGGGGGTAATGGCGAAGTCGACACTGCAGTCAAGAACGCGAATATTTTCCAGCCCATAGATGTGATATTTCAGGTTCTTAGCCGAGGGATCTTCATTGACGCTGCCAGCGCCATCAAATTGTACGACAGTGTAATCGCTAAGGGTGCTTTGATAATCGTGTGGCGGCATTTCGCGTAGTTTGACGTACAGGCGCATACGCGCCATGAACGTTCGCGATTTACGGATATTTGCAGGATCACCAGAGCAAATTTTATTTTGCCATCCCATTGCGATTATTTGCTCTGGCGTATACATGTCAATTTTTTTACTGTCGATACATTGGTTAGTATCGATACGGCTTTTTCCGAGGCTGGCGTCATAATCAGAGCCGTTATAGGTTACACCGAGCTGATAGTAACGATCCTGCATGCCGGGGTAGGGGTTTACCCACGCGTATACATGCTCACTTTCGAAATCACCGTTGGTATTGTTATCACAATAGACGGGGATTTTAATATCATCGGATTCCCAGATTTTATCTCCCGGTTTGGCGTTAGCCGGGACGGCGAATGGCATAATCGTTTCTGATTTTTCCACTGCGCCGCCTGAGGCGCCAAAATAACAGTCCAGCGCCAACGCGTTTTTTAAGGGCAGAAATAACAAGCAGGCAATGAGTAACAGTCCTTTGCTTATACTCATTGTTTATCCTCCACCACGCGCTGCATTTTGCATTGCCCCTGACAGTTGAGCGTCGTCATACGTAACGCGCCATAGTCATCCATATAGCCAAGATAAAACTGGTTGCCGTTATAGTTACCCGTACTGGCGATTGCCGAAGCAAAAGGCGCTATGAGCGTACTTTTAAAGCCGGGCAGAATGCCTTTTTTATCGCGGCCAAGATAGGCGATGGTCAGGTAATAAGGGGTCGGGTTTTTCAGGGTAAGCTGATTATTCTGCTGGCTGACCTGTAACTGTAATTCCACATGCTCGCCCGATTTTTTGCGTAATCCGGCGGGCCGCCAGAACAACTTTATACGGCTCTGGATAGCAACCTGAAGAATGGCATGACCGGTTGCTTTTTCCGGGGCTGGGGGGATCTCGCGCAGATTATAGTAAAACAGCGACTCACGATCGGTCGGCAATTGGCTAGTGGAAGATTGCTTGACAATACGCGCCTGCGATGTCGCTTTCGCTTCCAGACGTTGGATTGGCGGCAAGGCTACGAGGAAATCATCGCTTTTATCCCCTTTGTCATTTTCTATCCATGAGTATGCGAGATAGGGAAGTTTATCGCTGCGATTTTCTATCCGCAGGCTGGTCGCTTTATCATTGGCGTTAAACACGATACGAGTGCGATCGGGCTGTAAGGCGGCATGGCTGCATAAGCTCACGATCAGCAGAATAAGGGGCATTCCTTTAAAAATTGTCATTGTCTTTTCCTTAATTAATGACAGGGGAGAATCAGACGTTTACTCATATCTTCCAGGTGCTGAGGAAGCTGAATTAAACAACGCTGTTTATCACCCCAAAGTATTGTGAATCGCTGACTTTCACCCACACCACTTAACCAGGCGTGGCCATCTTCCCCCACCATTCCGACGCTGATTCCGCTTCCTTCTTGCCGGATATCGGCGCCGAGTGGCGGGAAATGACCGCTGGAGTCGCGGATGATGACGTTGACATCTTTTCCAGAACGTGAAGCCAGCGCTTTATAGCCGATCGCGCCTTCCGTCCAGGTTTCTTTGACCACGTTTTCGGATACCGTGACGCCGTCGGGCAAGTCGTTCATATTGACCGCGACAGTCGAGGGTTGGTAACTGGAGACAAACGGTACGACCGCAATGCCAAAACGGTTGGTGTAGTCGAGATTACCCTGAATCGGAATGTCGGCTACACCGTCTGTACTAACCATAAGACGAGGTTCGTTGGTGGAGCTACGGCGATGAAACGCAGCGCCATAGCGTGTAGCAGTAAAGGAGCCACTCCAGCTGGTGCTGGCAGAGCTGTAATCATTAGCGGCGTACGTGCCAGACAGATCCCACTCGCCCGCAGAACTAAGATGCTGATAATTGCCGCTAACCTGTGCGCCATTGTCAGGTCGGTCAGATTGCAGCCCGGTCGATATTCCCCAACTGTTACGGTCATCCAGGGTATCGTTCCACGACATGCGGTGCGAGGTGCTATTTTTACTGTCCTGCATGTCATAACCAATGCGGCCACCGTTACCAATAGGCAATGAAATGGACAGGTAAATCTGGTTATCACGAGCTTTGTCTTCGTAATGTGTGGTGTTAAATGAGGTTGAGACGGAAATATCTTTCCAGTCACCGATATCAACGTTGAAGCCAGCGGTAATATTGGCGGTGGTGGAGGACTCCGCATTCCACCAGGTTTGACGCAAGACGTTGACGTACAGGTTGAGATTCAGCGGTGTAATGGGTTGCCCGGCGGAAAGGCTGATTGTCTTTTTTTCATCCTGAGCATCAGCGTCATTGTATTTATGATCGATATAATTGGCGTAGCTATGGAAATGGCGATCGGAGAAACGATACGCCGCTATCGAAAGAAGACTGTCGGTGGCATCTATCCGTTTACTGTAGTTGAAGCGATAACTGTAACCTTTCTCGTCCGGTTGATTATCAAAACGACTTTTAGCCCAGGTGACGTCGAAGGAGAGCGCCCCCAGCCACAGCATATTTTGCCCGATACCCAGCGCGCCAGAATGATAATCGTCCCCGGCGAGAATCAACCCGCCATACAGTGAAGTATTGGAGAGCATCCCCCAGGAAACTTCATTACTTAAAAACGTTTCGTTTTCAGTATGATGAGACAAAGAAGGACGCGGACGACCCGCTGCAAGTTTATAACGTACCTGCCCCTGGCGGGTCAGAAAAGGCGTTGATGCTGCGGATACCTGGAAATTATTAACCCGGCCATCTTCCTCCGTCACTTTGACATCCAGTGTGCCTTGAACTGACTGATTCAGGTCATCAATGATAAACGGGCCAGGCGGGACTTTTTTCTGATAAATTACGCGTCCGGTATGACTTATGGTGACGGTGGCGTTAGTTTGCGCCACGCCGCTAATTTGCGGTGCGTATCCGCGTAATTCCCAGGGAAGCATTCGGTCATCGCTGGTCAGGGCTGCACCGGTATACGAAAAACCGTCAAAAATATTGGAGCTGAGATCGGTTTCGCCAAGGGTTAATCTGGAGCTTATTTGTGGTAGCGGGCGAAACAGATAGGTTCGGGAAATAGCCCCGGATCGATCGTGCACATCACCATTGTCGGATTGGTTGAGCTGGTAATCGCTACGCAACCGCCATGCTCCGGCGTTAATACCCGTTGTACCGTAAGCATTCAGATTGGTATTACTGCTCCCTTCCTGCGGGCGATAAGTGCTGGCAAACAGGTTGTAGTCCAGCAAGATACCCGAAACTCCGGCATCCCATGTTTCAGGCGGCGCCCAGTTGTCGGAATGCCATGCCAGCCAGGCTTGTGGAATCGTGATGTTAAGTTGTTGGTTGGTCTGATCAAACGTAAAGTTGATTTCCGGCAGGCTGCTAAAATCAAAACACTGATTAACCTGCGGCAATGTCTGGCGGATTTTTTCTTTAAGGCCAAATTTACTCAACAGGGAATCATTGATACAAGGAATTGTTTTGTCGTTGGCTTTTTGCCAGCGAATAGTTTGCCCGCTGCTGATTTGAATATTATTAACAACGACGCTAACAAAATAATCACCGGGAACGATAGCGCCTTTTTCATTGAGCAGAGAAATATCAACGCTATCGCGCATCGATTTATCAAGGACGTTAAGGTTAAACTCCACTGCCAATGCAGAGGGGATAGCCATCGTCAGGCAGGATAAAACAGAAAGTCGGTAAATATTCACGGCATCCATACCTGATAAATATTTGAAGAAAGGCGGCTAACTTGCCGCCGTAATACGTATAACCACACACGCTGTCATATGTACAGATTAATCAATGACGACGCGGTGATTATTTATAATCCAGCACATAGGTCGCGTTGGCAGTGACTTCACCCGCCGTCACGGGAATACCGTTATCAATCTGCTCCATCCAGGCGAAGAAGTTCAGAGTTTGTTCTGTGGCTGTTGGTTCCAGCCCAATATCTGGACTTTCTGAACCCAGAGTGATGTTGGACTGGTCTTTGTTCATTAAGCGCACGCCAACACCTGTGGCCTCACCAGCACTGGTGTTACTGAGCATCGGGGAGGCTCCCATTGTTTTCGCTGAACTGTCAAAGGTTACCGAGACTTTTGATACTGCGGTACCTGAACCGTTATCGGAACTTGGCAGGTCACAGTTAACTAAATGAATATCGACAGGCGTTAATGCACTGTGATGATCCTGGTTGATGCGGTTCTTGGTCACCTCACCAAGATTTACTTGTTTATCAATGTCTTCTTGCTTAATTTCACAAGGCGCTTCAATAACTTCACCTTTAAAGTGAATTTCACCAGAGCCTTCATTTGCAGCATAAACAGGGGCTGAAATTAACAGAGATACGGCCAGCGCCGCCAGTGTTTTTTGTCCTTTAAACATAACGGAGTCCTTAGAGGAAATAGAAAAAGTATAGCGATACCAGAATAACTTACTTGAATATCAAATGTTTTTAGTTTTATTTAAAAACATTGTTAACTGTATTAAATACAAGGCTAATTAATTGATGCGGTGAATTAATTGTTTAATGAAAAGGATGCGGGTTTATTAGAGATTTCCATCATTTTCATGAAGTTAAAAATGTTGCTGTCTGGAAGGGGTAATAAAAAATCATTAAACTGCTCATAAAATGAGTAGTGTTATTTTTTTTACAATATCTATGTTGGTCCGATAATGGATTTTATCTTTACAAATTTTTGTGTTTAGGCAAATAAAAATAACCCGCCATAGAAAAGACGGGTTAGAAGGATTTACTGTCAGGCAATCAATGGTTAACGCTTGATGTCGCTTTTAAAGTCGCGTTTTTCGTAACCAGTGTAAAGCTGACGCGGACGGGCAATTTTCATTCCTTCGCTGTGCATTTCGCTCCAGTGAGCAATCCAGCCAACGGTACGTGCCATCGCAAAGATGACCGTGAACATGGAAGACGGAATACCCATCGCTTTCAGGATGATACCCGAGTAGAAATCGACGTTCGGGTACAGTTTCTTCTCGATAAAGTACGGGTCGTTCAGAGCGATGTTTTCCAGCTCCATGGCCACTTCCAGCAGGTCATCTTTGGTACCCAGCTCTTTCAGCACTTCATGGCAGGTTTCACGCATGACAGTGGCGCGCGGGTCGTAGTTTTTGTACACACGGTGACCGAAGCCCATCAGACGGAAAGAGTCATTTTTGTCTTTCGCACGACGAACAAATTCCGGAATGTGTTTAACCGAGCTGATTTCTTCCAGCATTTTCAGTGCAGCTTCGTTGGCGCCGCCGTGTGCTGGTCCCCACAGAGAGGCAATACCTGCCGCGATACAAGCAAACGGGTTCGCGCCCGAAGAACCTGCGGTACGTACGGTAGAAGTAGAGGCGTTCTGTTCGTGGTCAGCGTGCAGGATCAGAATGCGGTCCATAGCACGTTCCAGAATTGGATTGACTTCATACGGTTCGCACGGCGTGGAGAACATCATATGCAGGAAGTTACCGGCGTAGGAGAGGTCATTACGCGGGTAAACAAATGGCTGCCCGATGGAATATTTGTAGCACATTGCTGCCATGGTCGGCATTTTCGACAACAGGCGGAACGCGGCGATTTCACGATGGCGCGGGTTATTGACGTCCAGAGAGTCATGATAAAACGCCGCCAGCGCACCGGTAATACCGCACATTACCGCCATCGGATGCGAGTCGCGACGGAAAGCGTGGAACAGACGGGTGATCTGTTCGTGGATCATGGTATGACGAGTTACTGTAGTTTTGAATTCGTCATACTGTTCCTGGGTTGGTTTTTCACCATTCAACAGGATGTAGCAAACTTCCAGGTAGTTAGAATCGGTTGCCAGCTGATCGATCGGGAAGCCACGATGCAGCAAAATACCTTCATCACCATCAATAAAAGTAATTTTAGATTCGCAGGATGCGGTTGAAGTGAAACCAGGGTCAAAGGTGAATACGCCTTTTGAGCCAAGCGTACGGATATCGATAACATCTTGACCTAGCGTGCCTTTCAGCACATCCAGTTCAACAGCTGTGTTCCCATTGAGGGTGAGTTTTGCTTTTGTATCAGCCATTTAAGGTCTCCTTAGCGCCTTATTGCATAAGACTGCCGGAACTTAAATTTGCCTTCGCACATCAACCTGGCTTTACCCGTTTGTTATTTGGCTCGCCGCTCTGTGGGAGAGAGGAAACCTGGGTACAGAGCTCTGGGCGCTTGCAGGTAAAGAATTCATTGATGACGAATAAACGGCGAATCAAGCACTTAGCAATCCGAATTATTAAACCTGTCTATCACTAATAACTGTCTCGAATGTATTGGTCAATACTTCCACACTGTTACATAAGTTAATCTTCGGTGAAATAGTGACCCCATAACTTTTACGCATTATATGCTTTTCCTGGTAATGTTTGTAACAACTTTGTTGAATGATTGTCAAATACGATGGTTAAAAATTAAATAAATGTTGTTATCGTGACCCAGATCACTGTTCTGGATAAAACCAGACAAACTATATGTAGGTTAATTGTAATGATTTTGTGAACAGCCTATACTGCCGCCAGGTCTCCGGAACACCCTGCAATCCCGAGCCACCCAGCGTTGTAACGTGTCGTTTTCGCATCTGGAAGCAGTGTTTTGCATGACGCGCAGTTATAGAAAGGACGCTGTCTGACCCGCAAGCAGACCGGAGGAAGGAAATCCCGACGTCTCCAGGTAACAGAAAGTTATCCTCTGTACCCGTAGTCCCCAGGGAATAATAAGAACAGCATGTGGGCGTTATTCATGATAAGAAATGTGAAAAAACAAAGACCTGTTAATCTGGACCTACAGACCATCCGGTTCCCCATCACGGCGATAGCGTCCATTCTTCATCGCGTTTCCGGTGTGATTACGTTTGTTGCAGTGGTCATCCTGCTGTGGCTTCTGGGTACCAGCCTCTCTTCCCCTGAAGGTTTCGAGCAAGCTTCCGCCATTATGGGCAGCTTCTTCGTGAAATTTATCATGTGGGGCATCCTTACCGCTCTGGCATATCACGTCGTCGTAGGTATTCGCCACATGATGATGGATTTTGGCTATCTGGAAGAAACATTCGAAGCGGGTAAACGCTCTGCCAAAGTCTCTTTTGTCATCACTGTCGTGCTTTCAATTCTTGCAGGAGTCCTCGTATGGTAAGCAACGCTTCCGCATTAGGACGCAATGGCGTACATGATTTCATCCTCGTTCGCGCTACTGCTATCGTCCTGACGCTTTACATCATTTATATGGTCGGTTTTTTTGCTATCAGTGGCGAACTGACATATGACGTCTGGATTGGTTTCTTTGCCTCTGCGTTCACTAAAGTCTTCACTCTGCTGGCACTGTTTTCCATTTTGATCCATGCCTGGATCGGCATGTGGCAGGTGTTGACCGACTACGTTAAACCATTGGCCGTGCGCCTGATTCTGCAACTGGTAATTGTCGTTGCTCTGGTGGTTTACGTGATTTATGGATTCGTTGTGGTGTGGGGTGTGTGATGAAATTGCCAGTCAGAGAATTTGATGCAGTTGTGATTGGTGCCGGCGGCGCAGGTATGCGCGCGGCGCTACAAATTTCCCAGAGCGGCCAGACCTGTGCGCTGCTATCTAAAGTTTTCCCGACCCGTTCCCATACCGTGTCTGCGCAGGGCGGCATTACCGTTGCGCTGGGTAATACCCATGAAGATAACTGGGAATGGCATATGTACGACACCGTAAAAGGGTCGGACTATATCGGTGACCAGGACGCGATTGAATATATGTGTAAAACCGGGCCGGAAGCGATTCTGGAGCTGGAACACATGGGCCTGCCGTTCTCGCGCCTTGATGATGGTCGTATCTATCAACGTCCGTTTGGCGGCCAGTCGAAAAACTTCGGCGGCGAGCAGGCGGCACGTACTGCGGCGGCTGCCGACCGTACCGGTCACGCACTGCTGCACACGCTTTATCAGCAGAACCTGAAAAACCACACCACTATTTTCTCCGAATGGTATGCGCTGGATCTGGTGAAAAACGCCGATGGCGCGGTGGTGGGTTGTACCGCACTGTGCATCGAAACTGGTGAAGTGGTTTACTTTAAAGCTCGCGCGACTGTGCTGGCGACTGGCGGGGCAGGGCGTATTTATCAGTCCACCACCAACGCCCACATTAACACTGGCGACGGTGTCGGCATGGCTATCCGTGCAGGCGTACCGGTACAGGATATGGAAATGTGGCAGTTCCACCCAACCGGTATTGCTGGTGCGGGCGTACTGGTCACCGAAGGTTGCCGTGGTGAAGGCGGTTATCTGCTGAACAAACATGGCGAACGCTTTATGGAGCGTTATGCGCCGAACGCCAAAGACCTGGCGGGCCGTGACGTGGTGGCGCGTTCCATCATGATCGAAATCCGTGAAGGTCGCGGTTGTGATGGTCCGTGGGGGCCACACGCAAAACTGAAACTCGACCACCTGGGTAAAGAAGTTCTTGAATCCCGTCTGCCGGGCATCCTTGAACTCTCCCGCACCTTCGCTCACGTTGATCCGGTGAAAGAGCCGATTCCGGTAATCCCAACCTGTCACTACATGATGGGCGGTATTCCGACCAAAGTGACCGGTCAGGCGCTGACCGTGAACGAGAAAGGCGAAGATGTGGTGATCCCTGGGCTGTTCGCGGTAGGTGAAATTGCCTGCGTATCCGTACACGGCGCAAACCGTCTGGGCGGCAACTCGCTGCTGGACCTGGTGGTATTTGGTCGTGCGGCAGGTCTGCATCTGCAAGAGTCTATTGCCGAGCAGGGCGTACTGCGCGATGCCAGCGAGTCTGATGTTGAAGCTTCTCTCGATCGCCTGAACCGCTGGAACAACAACCGTAACGGTGAAGATCCGGTGGCGATTCGTAAAGCTCTGCAAGAATGTATGCAGCATAACTTCTCGGTCTTCCGTGAAGGTGATGCGATGGCGAAAGGGCTTGAGCAGTTGAAAGTGATCCGCGAGCGTCTGAAAAATGCCCGTCTGGATGACACTTCAAGTGAGTTCAACACCCAGCGCGTTGAGTGCCTGGAATTGGATAACCTGATGGAAACGGCGTATGCAACGGCTGTTTCTGCCAACTTCCGTACCGAAAGCCGTGGCGCGCATAGCCGCTTCGACTTCCCGGATCGCGATGATGAAAACTGGCTGTGCCACTCCCTGTATCTGCCAGAGTCGGAATCCATGACGCGCCGAAGCGTCAACATGGAACCGAAACTGCGCCCGGCATTCCCGCCGAAGATTCGTACTTACTAATGCGGAGACAGGAAAATGAGACTCGAGTTTTCAATTTATCGCTATAACCCGGATGTTGATGATGCTCCGCGTATGCAGGATTACACCCTGGAAGCGGATGAAGGTCGCGACATGATGCTGCTGGATGCGCTTATCCAGTTGAAAGAGAAAGATCCCAGCCTGTCGTTCCGTCGCTCCTGTCGTGAAGGGGTATGTGGTTCCGACGGTCTGAACATGAACGGTAAGAATGGTCTGGCCTGTATTACCCCAATTTCGGCACTCAACCAGCCGGGTAAGAAAATTGTAATTCGCCCGTTACCTGGTTTACCGGTTGTCCGCGATTTGGTGGTAGACATGGGACAATTCTATGCGCAATATGAGAAAATCAAACCTTACCTGTTGAATAATGGGCAAAATCCGCCAGCTCGTGAGCATTTACAGATGCCAGAGCAGCGCGAAAAACTCGACGGGCTGTATGAATGTATTCTCTGCGCATGTTGTTCAACCTCTTGTCCGTCTTTCTGGTGGAATCCCGATAAGTTTATCGGCCCGGCAGGCTTGTTAGCGGCATATCGTTTCCTGATCGATAGCCGTGATACCGAGACTGACGAGCGCCTCGACGGTTTGAGTGATGCATTCAGTGTATTCCGCTGTCACAGCATCATGAACTGCGTCAGTGTATGTCCGAAAGGGCTGAACCCGACGCGCGCCATCGGCCATATCAAGTCGATGTTATTGCAGCGTAATGCATAAACCCCGGGCCTGATAAGACGCGCAAGCGTCGCATCAGGCAACCAGTGCCGGATGCGGCGTGAACGCCTTATCCGGCCTACAAAAGAAATGCAGGAAATCTTTAAAAACTGCCCCTGACACTAAGACAGTTTTTAAAGGTTCCTTAGCGGACGCAGAAAACACGACAAGTCCGCAACAAGTGAACCCCGGCACGCACATCTGATATGAAATGTGCGTGGTAGTATCCACGGCGAAGTAAGCATAAAAAAGATGCTTAAGGGATCACGATGCAGAACAGCGCTTTGAAAGCCTGGTTGGACTCTTCTTACCTCTCTGGCGCAAACCAGAGCTGGATAGAACAGCTCTATGAAGACTTCTTAACCGATCCTGACTCGGTTGACGCTAACTGGCGTTCGACGTTCCAGCAGTTACCTGGTACGGGAGTCAAACCGGATCAATTCCACTCTCAAACGCGTGAATATTTCCGCCGCCTGGCGAAAGACGCTTCACGTTACTCTTCAACGATCTCCGACCCTGACACCAATGTGAAGCAGGTTAAAGTCCTGCAGCTCATTAACGCATACCGCTTCCGTGGTCACCAGCATGCGAATCTCGATCCGCTGGGACTGTGGCAGCAAGATAAAGTG
Organism: Escherichia sp. E14V7; assembly: GCF_004212225.1. Classification (NCBI taxonomy): domain Bacteria; kingdom Pseudomonadati; phylum Pseudomonadota; class Gammaproteobacteria; order Enterobacterales; family Enterobacteriaceae; genus Escherichia; species Escherichia sp. E14V7. The sequence goes on along the minus strand of NZ_RHJJ01000014.1, from coordinate 206,827 downwards.
GCCGATCTGGATCCGTCTTTCCACGATCTGACCGAAGCAGACTTCCAGGAGACCTTCAACGTCGGTTCATTTGCCAGCGGCAAAGAAACCATGAAACTCGGCGAGTTGCTGGAAGCTCTCAAGCAAACCTACTGCGGCCCGATTGGCGCCGAGTATATGCACATTACCAGCACCGAAGAAAAACGCTGGATCCAACAGCGTATCGAGTCTGGTCGCGCGACTTTCAATAGCGAAGAGAAAAAACGCTTCTTAAGCGAACTGACCGCTGCTGAAGGCCTTGAACGTTACCTCGGCGCAAAATTCCCTGGCGCAAAACGCTTCTCGCTGGAAGGCGGTGACGCGTTAATCCCGATGCTTAAAGAGATGATCCGCCACGCTGGCAACAGCGGCACCCGCGAAGTGGTTCTCGGGATGGCGCACCGTGGTCGTCTGAACGTGTTGGTGAACGTGCTGGGTAAAAAACCGCAAGACTTGTTTGACGAGTTTGCAGGTAAACATAAAGAACACCTCGGCACGGGCGACGTGAAATACCATATGGGCTTCTCGTCTGACTTCCAGACCGATGGCGGCCTGGTGCACCTGGCGCTAGCGTTTAACCCATCTCACCTTGAGATTGTAAGCCCGGTAGTTATCGGCTCTGTTCGCGCTCGTCTGGACAGACTTGATGAGCCAAGCAGCAACAAAGTGCTGCCAATCACCATCCACGGTGACGCCGCAGTAACCGGGCAGGGCGTGGTTCAGGAAACCCTGAACATGTCGAAAGCGCGTGGTTATGAAGTTGGCGGTACGGTACGTATCGTTATCAACAACCAGGTTGGCTTCACCACCTCTAACCCGCTGGATGCCCGTTCTACGCCGTACTGTACTGATATCGGTAAGATGGTTCAGGCACCGATTTTCCACGTTAACGCGGACGATCCGGAAGCCGTTGCCTTTGTGACCCGTCTGGCGCTCGATTTCCGTAACACCTTTAAACGTGATGTCTTCATCGACCTGGTGTGCTACCGCCGTCACGGCCACAACGAAGCCGACGAGCCGAGCGCAACCCAGCCGCTGATGTATCAGAAAATCAAAAAACATCCGACACCGCGCAAAATCTACGCTGACAAGCTGGAGCAGGAAAAAGTGGCGACGCTGGAAGATGCCACCGAGATGGTTAACCTGTACCGCGATGCGCTGGATGCTGGCGATTGCGTAGTGGCAGAGTGGCGTCCGATGAACATGCACTCTTTCACCTGGTCGCCGTACCTCAACCACGAATGGGACGAAGAGTACCCGAACAAAGTTGAGATGAAGCGCCTGCAGGAGCTGGCGAAACGCATCAGCACGGTGCCGGAAGCAGTTGAAATGCAGTCTCGCGTTGCCAAGATTTATGGCGATCGCCAGGCAATGGCAGCCGGTGAGAAACTGTTCGACTGGGGCGGCGCGGAAAACCTCGCTTACGCCACGCTGGTTGACGAAGGCATTCCGGTTCGCCTGTCGGGTGAAGACTCCGGTCGCGGTACCTTCTTCCACCGCCACGCGGTGATCCACAACCAGTCTAACGGTTCCACTTACACGCCGCTGCAACATATCCATAACGGCCAGGGCGCGTTCCGTGTCTGGGACTCCGTACTGTCTGAAGAAGCCGTGCTGGCGTTTGAATACGGTTATGCCACCGCAGAACCACGCACTCTGACTATCTGGGAAGCACAGTTCGGTGACTTCGCCAACGGTGCGCAGGTGGTTATCGACCAGTTCATCTCCTCTGGCGAACAGAAATGGGGCCGGATGTGTGGTCTGGTGATGTTGCTGCCGCACGGTTACGAAGGGCAGGGGCCAGAGCACTCCTCCGCGCGTCTGGAACGTTATCTGCAACTTTGTGCTGAGCAAAACATGCAGGTTTGCGTACCGTCTACCCCGGCACAGGTTTACCACATGCTGCGTCGTCAGGCGCTGCGCGGGATGCGTCGTCCGCTGGTCGTGATGTCGCCGAAATCCCTGCTGCGTCATCCGCTGGCGGTTTCCAGCCTCGAAGAACTGGCGAACGGCACCTTCCTGCCAGCCATCGGTGAAATCGACGAGCTTGATCCGAAGGGCGTGAAGCGCGTAGTGATGTGTTCTGGTAAGGTTTATTACGACCTGCTGGAACAACGTCGTAAGAACAATCAACACGATGTCGCCATTGTGCGTATCGAGCAACTCTACCCGTTCCCGCATAAAGCGATGCAGGAAGTGTTGCAGCAGTTTGCTCACGTCAAGGATTTTGTCTGGTGCCAGGAAGAGCCGCTCAACCAGGGCGCATGGTACTGCAGCCAGCATCATTTCCGTGAAGTGATTCCGTTTGGGGCTTCTCTGCGTTATGCAGGCCGCCCGGCCTCCGCCTCTCCGGCGGTAGGGTATATGTCCGTTCACCAGAAACAGCAACAAGATCTGGTTAATGACGCGCTGAACGTCGAATAAATAAAGGATACACAATGAGTAGCGTAGATATTCTGGTCCCTGACCTGCCTGAATCCGTAGCCGATGCCACCGTCGCAACCTGGCATAAAAAACCCGGCGACGCAGTCGTACGTGATGAAGTGCTGGTAGAAATCGAAACTGACAAAGTGGTACTGGAAGTACCGGCATCAGCAGACGGCATTCTGGATGCGGTTCTGGAAGATGAAGGTACAACGGTAACGTCTCGTCAGATCCTTGGTCGCCTGCGTGAAGGCAACAGCGCCGGTAAAGAAACCAGCGCCAAATCTGAAGAGAAAGCGTCCACTCCGGCACAACGCCAACAGGCGTCTCTGGAAGAGCAAAACAACGATGCGTTAAGCCCGGCGATCCGTCGCCTGCTGGCTGAACACAATCTTGACGCCAGCGCCATTAAAGGCACCGGTGTGGGTGGTCGTCTGACCCGTGAAGATGTGGAAAAACATCTGGCGAAAGCCCCGGCGAAAGAGTCTGCACCGGCAGCGGCTGCTCCGGCGGCGCAACCGGTTCTGGCTGCACGTAGCGAAAAACGTGTCCCGATGACTCGCCTGCGTAAGCGTGTGGCAGAGCGTCTGCTGGAAGCGAAAAATTCCACCGCCATGCTGACCACGTTCAACGAAGTCAACATGAAGCCGATTATGGATCTGCGTAAGCAGTACGGTGAAGCGTTTGAAAAACGTCACGGCATCCGTCTGGGCTTTATGTCCTTCTACGTGAAAGCGGTGGTTGAAGCCCTGAAACGTTACCCGGAAGTGAATGCGTCTATCGACGGCGATGACGTGGTTTACCACAACTATTTCGACGTCAGCATGGCGGTTTCTACGCCGCGCGGCCTGGTGACGCCGGTACTGCGTGATGTCGATACCCTCGGCATGGCAGACATCGAGAAGAAAATCAAAGAGCTGGCTGTTAAAGGCCGTGACGGCAAGCTGACGGTTGAAGATCTGACCGGTGGTAACTTCACCATCACCAACGGTGGTGTGTTCGGTTCCCTGATGTCTACGCCGATCATCAACCCGCCGCAGAGCGCAATTCTGGGTATGCACGCTATCAAAGATCGTCCGATGGCGGTGAATGGTCAGGTTGAGATCCTGCCGATGATGTATCTGGCGCTGTCTTACGATCACCGTCTGATCGATGGTCGCGAATCCGTGGGCTTCCTGGTAACGATCAAAGAGTTGCTGGAAGATCCGACGCGTCTGCTGCTGGACGTGTAGTAGTTTAAGTTTCACCTGCACTGTAGACCGGATAAGACATTATCGCCTTCTCCGGCAATTGAAGCCTGATGCGACGCTTAACGCGTCTTATCAGGCCTACGGGACCACCTGGGTAGGTCGGATAAGGCGCAAGCGCTGCATCCGACAAGCGATGCCTGATGCGACGCTTGCGCGTCTTATCAGGCCTACGGGGAGCACCAATGTAGGTCGGATAAGGCGCTCGCGCCGCATCCGACAAGCGATGCCTGATGCGACGCTTAACGCGTCTTATCAGGCCTACGGGGATCACCGATGTAGGTCGGATAAGGCGCTCGCGCCGCCTCCGACAAGCGATGCCTGATGCGACGCTTGCGCGTCTTATCAGGCCTACGGGGATCACCGATGTAGGTCGGATAAGGCGCTCGCGCCGCATCCGACAAGCGATGCCTGATGCGACGCTTACGCGTCTTATCAGGCCTACGGGTGACCGACAATGCCCGGAAGCGATACGTAATATTCGGTCTACGGTTTAAAAGATAACGATTACTGAAGGATGGACAGAACACATGAACTTACATGAATATCAGGCAAAACAACTTTTTGCCCGCTATGGCTTACCAGCACCGGTGGGTTATGCCTGTACTACTCCGCGCGAAGCAGAAGAAGCCGCTTCAAAAATCGGTGCCGGTCCGTGGGTAGTGAAATGTCAGGTTCACGCTGGTGGCCGCGGTAAAGCGGGCGGTGTGAAAGTTGTAAACAGCAAAGAAGACATCCGTGCTTTTGCAGAAAACTGGCTGGGCAAGCGTCTGGTAACGTATCAAACAGATGCCAATGGCCAACCGGTTAACCAGATTCTGGTTGAAGCGGCGACCGATATCGCTAAAGAGCTGTATCTCGGTGCCGTTGTAGACCGTAGTTCCCGTCGCGTGGTCTTTATGGCCTCCACCGAAGGCGGCGTGGAAATCGAAAAAGTGGCGGAAGAAACTCCGCACTTGATCCACAAAGTTGCGCTTGATCCGCTGACTGGCCCGATGCCGTATCAGGGACGCGAGCTGGCGTTCAAACTGGGTCTGGAAGGTAAACTGGTTCAGCAGTTCACCAAAATCTTCATGGGGCTGGCGACCATTTTCCTGGAGCGCGACCTGGCGCTGATCGAAATCAACCCGCTGGTCATCACCAAACAGGGCGATCTGATCTGCCTCGACGGCAAACTGGGCGCTGACGGCAACGCACTGTTCCGCCAGCCTGATCTGCGCGAAATGCGTGACCAGTCGCAGGAAGATCCGCGTGAAGCACAGGCTGCACAATGGGAACTGAACTACGTTGCGCTGGACGGCAACATCGGTTGTATGGTTAACGGCGCAGGTCTGGCGATGGGTACGATGGACATCGTTAAACTGCACGGCGGCGAACCGGCTAACTTCCTTGACGTGGGCGGCGGTGCAACCAAAGAACGTGTAACCGAAGCGTTCAAAATCATCCTCTCTGACGACAAAGTGAAAGCCGTTCTGGTTAACATCTTCGGCGGTATCGTTCGTTGCGACCTGATCGCTGACGGTATCATCGGCGCGGTAGCGGAAGTGGGTGTTAACGTACCGGTCGTGGTACGTCTGGAAGGTAACAACGCCGAACTCGGCGCGAAGAAACTGGCTGACAGCGGCCTGAATATTATTGCAGCAAAAGGTCTGACGGATGCAGCTCAGCAGGTTGTTGCCGCAGTGGAGGGGAAATAATGTCCATTTTAATTGATAAAAACACCAAGGTTATCTGCCAGGGCTTTACCGGTAGCCAGGGGACTTTCCACTCTGAACAGGCCATTGCATATGGCACTAAAATGGTTGGCGGCGTAACTCCAGGTAAAGGCGGCACAACCCACCTCGGCCTGCCGGTGTTCAACACCGTGCGTGAAGCTGTTGCTGCTACTGGCGCTACCGCTTCTGTTATCTACGTACCAGCACCGTTCTGCAAAGACTCCATTCTGGAAGCTATCGATGCAGGCATCAAACTGATTATCACCATCACTGAAGGCATCCCGACGCTGGATATGCTGACTGTGAAAGTGAAACTGGATGAAGCAGGCGTTCGTATGATCGGCCCGAACTGCCCGGGCGTAATCACTCCGGGTGAATGCAAAATCGGTATCCAGCCGGGTCATATTCACAAACCGGGTAAAGTGGGTATCGTTTCCCGTTCCGGTACACTGACCTATGAAGCGGTTAAACAGACCACGGATTACGGTTTCGGTCAGTCGACCTGTGTCGGTATCGGCGGTGACCCGATCCCTGGCTCTAACTTTATCGACATTCTCGAAATGTTCGAAAAAGATCCGCAGACCGAAGCGATCGTGATGATCGGTGAGATCGGCGGTAGCGCTGAAGAAGAAGCGGCTGCGTACATCAAAGAGCACGTTACCAAGCCAGTTGTGGGTTACATCGCTGGTGTGACTGCGCCGAAAGGCAAACGTATGGGCCACGCCGGTGCCATCATTGCCGGTGGGAAAGGGACGGCGGATGAGAAATTCGCTGCTCTGGAAGCCGCAGGCGTGAAAACCGTTCGCAGCCTGGCGGATATCGGTGAAGCACTGAAAACTGTTCTGAAATAAATATCTGTAATAAGAAATAGCCCTCGCCGCTTCCCTCTACAGGAATGGCGAAGGGCTGTCGGTTTCGACATGGTTGGCCATCGTATGATGGCCTTTTTTATGCCTTAAACGTTAACCACGGTCGAAATCTGACCGCATGTTGAATTAATCCGGCTGCTTGTTGGGCTTCGATAACCGGACCAATATCTTTATAAGCAGCTGGCGCTTCTTCAAGACGTCGTTCTTCGCGCAATGTGACGCATTGCCACGGCAGCGCTGACTCTTCAGTCGCGCGTGAGCGCATGGTCTGCCGACGCTGGCTGCGTCCTGCTCCGTGACTGCATGACCACAGCCACTGCGGGTTGCCGCAACCGACCGCAAGCCACGAATAATCGCCCATTGATCCGGGGATTAACGCCAGATCGCCCACGCGTGCCGGCGTTGCGCCTTTGCGATGAATATTCATTTCATGCTCGCGAAGGATGATGTTATGCGGCACATCCACCACCAGATGTGAATCATCCTGATGGAATAAATCGGCAAAACATACGCGAACCATTTCCGCAATGGTCACGCGATTTAACCACGCGTAACGCGCCGCCATTCCCATAGCCTGCAGGTATTCCTCCGCCAGCTCACCGCCCAGAGCATATAATCCGCTTTGTGGATGTTTATGCCCGGCGGGCCAGGCTGCACGGGCGCGATCCATCCAGCGTCGTCCGACGTAAAAGCCGACATCTCGCGATCCGCTATGGATCATCACCACGATATCGCCCATTTTCAGCCCTTGTTGCCAGGCCACATGGCGATCGACCACGCTATCAACCACCTGAAGTTCAATAAAATGATTACCTGAACCCGGCGTACCAAGACAAGGATCGCGGAGTAATGCGCGGTCCGTTGCCAGCAGGGCGGGTGGGGCATAACGCGAATGACTGTTATGCTCGTTCAGCCCAATGCAGCGATCAATCTCTTGCATCATCCGGGGGATATTCGTGCGTGTCCAGAGACCCGCTGATGGCAAGGCCGACACACAATTTGCCGGTCCGCCATCAAAAAGCGCGGTGAACGCTCGTGCGGATAACGGAACATCGCGCTCATTTTGCAGTAGCACTTGTGTTAACCGCTGAGTGATGACGTCTTTATGCGCTTCGGCTTGCTCAAGTGTTAATCCAGTCGTCAGCAGTCGCATGCCACAAGAAATATCGGTGCCGATGGCGGCGGGAATGACTAAATCCGGCGTTGAGGCCACCACTGCGCCAACGGGGACGCCATTGCCGGGGTGAAAATCTGGCGTCGCGCACGTCTGGCGTACATAACCTGGATGATCTGGTAGCTTCACTTCTGCAAAATCAAGAAGTTGTGTCACTGCTTTTTCTTCTAGCGGCAGTTCGTCCGGCAGCAGTACGTGGGCTCTGGCTCCTGATGGACGAGATAATGAAACAATATTGTTGGCGCGGGAAAGTTGGATCCCTTTGCGCAGAAAGGCTTTATCAAGCCTCGAAAGATGATGCATAACGCTGTCCTGAAATATAGACGTTAATCAACCCCCTGTATTGCGAGGGTAATTTTGTCTTTCCGGTCAGCAGCCAGCAAAAGGGAAAGAAAACGCGCGTAGTGTATTCAGCAATGACGATAAATACAAGATAAAAATACAGATTGCCAAAGAGGGTTGTTGTTATAAAGGTGGTGAATTATCGACACCCGATTGTAAAATATGAAAGATGATAACTCCCAGAATATATATTTTAAGAGTTATTTTTACGCCTGTTCTTACGGCGGTAACTATCCATTGCTTGCCGTTTTTTAATTATCAAAGTGGGATAAAAACAAATGAATTATTGATGATAATACAACATGTTTTTATGACGAATAATGAAGATCTTATTTTAAATATCATCGTGTTATGCGCACTGTGTGGTGTCGGATTACCTGGTGTTATGCTAATGTCTGGTTGTTATTAACGCATTTCTCCGGATAATTAAATTACAGACATCTTGCAATCTCATCATATTCATATGTTCAAATGAGAAAATATTTTGCCAACAATATCACTTTTTCCAAAAGTTAAATTAAGCATATTGAAATCGCATACAAAGCGTTGGCAGTTTTTTTGAATTTACATTCAGGGTGAATATTCCATAACAAATGAAATTCACCAAATGAATTGATAATGCGAAATTATAAACGGAGATTATATAAACCGTTTCTGTATTCCTTCGCTCATTTTTTCTGGGCGATGACAGCATTTAATTTTATCCAGTAACAGGAGAAGATTCATGAGTAAGCCTTCAGACCCTCGTATTGATACCAGTCGCGTCATCCATGCGCCACAAGGAACTCAACTGCATTGCAAAAACTGGCAGATCGAAGCTGCCTATCGGATGTTGCAGAACAACCTTGATCCCGACGTAGCCGAAAATCCACAGCATCTGGTGGTATACGGTGGCATTGGCCGCGCGGCGCGTAACTGGGAATGTTTCGACCAGATCCTCGAATCGCTCAAAAATCTCGAGCCTGATGAGTCGCTGTTGGTACAGTCCGGTAAACCCGTGGGCGTGTTTAAAACTCATACTGACGCGCCCCGCGTGCTGATTGCCAACTCTAACCTGGTGCCGCAATGGGCCAACTGGGATCACTTCAATGAACTGGATCGCAAAGGTCTGTTCATGTACGGCCAGATGACCGCTGGCTCGTGGATCTACATCGGTAGTCAGGGCATTGTGCAGGGAACGTTCGAAACTTTTGTCGAAGCAGGTCGCCAGCACTACAACAATTCGCTAAGTGGAAAATGGATCCTGACCGCGGGGCTCGGTGGTATGGGCGGTGCACAACCGCTGGCGGCGACTCTGGCGGGAGCTTGTTCATTAAATATCGAGTGCCAGCAAAGTAGCATCGACTTCCGTCTGCGTACCCGTTATGTCGATAAACAAGCGAAAGATCTTGATGATGCACTGGCGCTGATTAAATACCACACCGAACGCAAAGAAGCCGTTTCTATCGCGCTGCTAGGCAATGCGGCGGAAATTGTTCCTGAGCTGGTGAAACGTGCGCATCAGGGAGCGATCAAACCGGATCTGGTGACCGACCAGACCTCCGCTCACGATCTGGTCTATGGTTACCTGCCAATGGGCTGGAGCGTAGAACAATGGCGTGCTGCACAGCAGGATCCACAACAGCACGCCAGACTGCAAAAAGAAGCGGCACAGAGTTGCGTGGCGCATGTTCAGGGGATGCTGGACTTCCAGGCGATGGGGATCCCGGTTGTCGATTATGGTAACAACATCCGCCAGGTGGCTTTCAACGAAGGTCTGCAAAATGCCTTCGATTTCCCGGGCTTCGTTCCTGCTTACATTCGTCCCATGTTTTGTGAAGGCAAAGGCCCGTTCCGTTGGGTGGCGTTGTCTGGTGACCCGGAAGATATCTATAAAACCGATGCCAAAATTAAAGAACTATTCCCCAATAACGTACTGACCCATCGCTGGCTGGATATGGCGCGTGAGCGTATCGCCTTCCAGGGGCTTCCTTCACGTATTTGCTGGCTGGGGCTTGGTGAGCGTCACCTGGCGGGGCTGGCATTCAACGAAATGGTGCGCAACGGTGAACTAAAAGCACCGATTGTGATTGGTCGCGATCATCTTGATACCGGTTCTGTCGCCAGCCCGAACCGCGAAACTGAAAGCATGCTCGATGGCAGTGACGCGGTTTCTGACTGGCCGTTGCTCAATGGTCTGCTCAATACCGCAGGTGGAGCAACGTGGGTGTCTCTGCATCATGGCGGCGGCGTCGGGATGGGGTATTCACAACACGCCGGGATGGTTATTGTTGCCGATGGTAGCGAAGAAGCCGAAAAACGTCTGGCGCGTGTGCTGGTGAATGATTGTGCTTCCGGGGTTATGCGTCATGCGGATGCGGGTTATGAGGCGGCAATTGAATGTGCCAAAAATTATGGTCTGAAATTGCCGATGATTCGCTAAATATTAACGTTGTTATTTAATATTTGCGCTAATACAGGCGGGAAGTCATCCGCCTGTATAACAATAATTATCAAAAATATTCATTACATCGTCGAGAGAAATATCTCTCGACCCTCTATTGCTGTTTCAAAAAATGACCTCTCATTTTGCAGGAGACTTTTTCATGGAATCAAGCAGCCCTATCCGCAGTAAAAAACCAGTATTAGAATCAAATACGATTAACGCCGTTCCTGAGTCCGCTCGCCACGGCGCGCCCTCCAGCCAGTTTACTTTATGGCTAAGTGCTAACTTACAAATTACCGCCGTGGTGGACGGCGCGTTAGCGATTATTTTTGGCTCTGAAGCCATGTCAGCAATTATTGGTTTATTAATCGGTAATATTATCGGCGGCGCGGTTATGGCATTGCACTCGTCACAGGGGGCAAAGCTGGGATTACCACAGATGATCTCCAGTCGTATCCGCTTTGGCGTCAAAGGAGCGGCGCTACCGTTACTGATGGTGATTATTATGTATCTCGGATTTGCCGCGACGGGTACGGTATTATCCGGTCAGGCGATTAACCGGATATTTGGTTTTGAGTCAGCATCGACCGGAATTATTATTTTCGGCATGCTTACCGCGATGATCGCATTGGTCGGTTATAAACTTATTCACGTCGTTGGCCGTGTTGCAGGGATATTAAGTATTCTGGGGTTTATTTACCTGGCCACTCAACTTAGCGGTCACTACGATGTGGCTGCGGCATTTGGTCAAAAGCCATTTAGCTTATCGGTGTTCTTATTAACGATTGCACTCTCAGCCGGATGGCAATTAACGTTTGCACCATACGCCTCTGATTATTCCCGCTATTTACCCTCTGATACACCAGCAAAATCAATCTTCTTTGCCACCTTTCTGGGAACCACGCTTGGCGCGCAATGTGCCATGACTTTTGGCGTTCTTGTTGCTGCTTGCGGTGCTAACTTCCTGAAAGATCAGGTTGGTTTTATGGGCGATTTAGCCGGACCAACGTTTGCCATTCTGATTTATACGGTAATTGTTTGCGGCAAACTGACGGTTAACTGTTTGAATGCCTACGGCGGCTTTATGTCGATTCTGGCGACCGTCAGCGCCTTTAACAATCGCAGCCAGGTTTCACAGCGTGTTCGTGCTGCCTACGTTGTGGGCTTCGTGCTGTTGTCGATGGTCGTCGCGCTGGCGGCAAGCGCAGACTTTTTGAATAATTTCAAAAACTTCGTTCTGCTGCTGTTGACGGTATTTGTGCCGTGGAGCGCCATCAATCTCATCGACTACTACTTCATCTCACAAGGTAAAACCGATATTCCGGCACTTTATACCCCGGAGGGACGCTATGGAGCGTATAACAAAACCGCGTTGGTTTGCTACGGAATTGGTGTGCTGGTGCAGATCCCCTTCCTGAATCAAAAACTGTATCAGGGACCCATTTCTGTACTGATGGGCGGGGCGGATATTTCCTGGATTATCGGCTTGTTAATGACTGCCGTTATTTATTACCCGTGGGCAAAACGTACTACCAGCGTTCCTGCACAGACTATTTATCCCGAGTCGTAAAATGGAACCAATGCTGATATCTGCAATGGATAAGCCCTTGCAACCGTGGCGCAACGGCGGGGGTTTTACGCGACAACTGCATGCCTGGCCTGATGATGAAAACTGGCTGTTACGCATCAGTATGGCCAATGTCAGCCAGGACGGCCCTTTTTCGGCGTGGCCTGGCGTGGTACGTGGCCTCGCCATTCTCGATGGGGAAGGGGTGAGGCTGACGTTTGCCGATTCGATAATCAACCTGCAACGTCACGATCCCGCCTTAATTTTTCACGGAGAAGCCATGCCAGATTGCCAGCTGCTGGGCGGTGCAGTTCGCGATCTCAATGTCATGGCGCGGGAAGGCGATACGGGGATGTTGCGGGTGCAAAGTGCCGTTGACTGGCTTCCTCCGTCACTTGCGCAAGCGGGCCTGTTCACGCTGTGTGAAGGGGAGTGGATAAGCGGCGAGAAAAGGGTGTTTGTCGCGGCAAATATGTTGTTATGGCTGGTTGCGCCTGATGGCAAGCCCTGGCGTTTCGTACCACGGAAAAAAGTCTCCGTCGGTGAGCTGGCGGGCTGGTGGCTTTATTATCTACGAGGGGAAAAATCCTTATGAGTGCATTAACGCTCTGGCGAAATACCACGCTGGCGACGCTTTCCGCTAACGATTGGGGAGTGATTGAAAATGGTGCATTAATCAGCCGTGGCGACACTATTGTCTGGCTTGGCAAGGCCACGCAGATCCCTCGCGAACTGACGGCTGACATTACAGAGGAACACGACCTGCGGGGTAAGTTGCTGACCCCAGGTCTGGTAGATTGCCATACGCATCTGGTGTATGGCGGCCAGCGGGCGAGTGAGTTTGAGATGCGGCTGCAAGGCGTGGCTTATGAAGATATCGCCAGAGCGGGCGGCGGGATCTTATCTACCGTCAATGCCACGCGGGCGGCCAGCGAAACACAACTGTTTGAACTGGCGGCGCAGCGACTACAAAACTGGTTGCGTGAAGGCGTCAGTACGCTGGAAATAAAATCCGGTTATGGCTTGACGCTGGAAGATGAAGCGCGCTGTTTGCGCGTTATCCGCCGCTTACAGGAATCTACAGGATTACGTATTCAGTCTACGTTTCTTGGGGCGCACAGCTTGCCGCCAGAGTTTGCCGGGCGCAGTGATGATTACATTACGGCGCTTTGCGACTGGATGGGCGTCTTACATGAACAGGGGCTTATTGATGCGGTTGACGCTTTTTGTGAAAACATCGCCTTTAGCCCAGACCAGGTACGGCGCGTTTTCAGTAAAGCACAACACTATGGATTGCCTGTAAAACTGCATGCCGAACAGCTTTCTGACCAGCAAGGCGCTGCGCTGGCGGCGGCGTTTTCTGCACTCTCCTGCGATCATCTGGAATACCTTAGCGAGTCGGGTATCGCCGCCATGAAAGCAGCTGGAACAGTGGCGGTACTGCTCCCCGGTGCTTATTACTTCCTGCGCGAAACCCATCTGCCGCCGATTGCCGCTTTGCGGGCAGCGGGCGTGCCGATTGCTATCTCCACGGACCATAACCCCGGAACGTCTCCCAATATGTCATTGCCATTGATGATCAATATGGCCTGTACGCTGTTTCGCATGACGCCGCTGGAAGCCGTTCAGGGCGTTATGTGTAATGCGGCAAAGGCACTTGGACTTATTGACCGGGGTGAACTTGCACCGGGATTACGGGCGGATATGGCGGTCTGGGATCTTAACCATCCACGTGAACTGGCTTACAGGTTTGGGCATCAGCCTTGCCAGGGGCTTATTGTCGGCGGAAAAAGGAGTTGGTAATGAAGCAAACATTATTGCCGTGGAGTGGGCGTGTTGACTCGCAGGAAATCGGCATCAGCACTCGCTGGCATCAGCATGTGCAACCGTTTAGTGAACAAAGCCACGGCGGTTGTACGCTGATTGGTTTTGCCGTTGATGACGGGGTGCAACGTAATGGTGGGCGAGCGGGTGCAGCAGGCGGACCGGGCGCGTTGCGCAGCATGTTGGGAAATATGCCGGTGCTCTGTGAAGGCGCTATTTTCGATATGGGCGATGTACAAAGCGAGGACCACGCGCTGGAATCCGCACAAAATCGTCTGGCGGCCAACGTAGCTACAGCCATTGCGCGCGGCAGTTTACCGGTGGTTCTGGGTGGCGGTCATGAAGTGGCGTGGGGAACATTTCAGGGGATTATGCAGTCGCGTCCTGATATTCGGCGGTTACTGATTGTGAACCTTGACGCGCATTTTGATTTACGGATGGCGGAAAAAGCCAATTCAGGTACGCCGTTTCGTCAGATGCAAGAGTGGAACGCGCAGCATGGCAAACCGTTTAATTATCGCGTGCTGGGAATAAGTCGTTTTGCCAATACTCAGGCGTTATTTGATCGCGCTGATTGTCTCGGTGTGCGTTATTGGCTGGACGAATCTCTGCAATTTGAACGTGGTTTGCATGAGGTCGCTAATGCGCTCTCGGCAGATATTCAGGCGTGTGACGCCATTTATTTAACGATTTGTCTCGATGTTTTACCCGGTTATCAGGCGCCAGGCGTTTCTGCGCCATCACCGTTAGGCGTGCCGTTAAATATTACTGAAGCCGTTGTGAATTTAATCGCCGGTAGCGAGAAGTTGATTGCGGCGGATATTGCCGAACTTAACCCGGACCTGGACCGCGATAATTTAACCGCGAAAGTAGCCGCTCGCCTGGTGACCAGTATTGTCCGGCGGGGGAAAACAGATAGAACAAATTAAAACGTTGTCGCAGTAACCCGTTGTTAAACTCATCATGATAAGGAAACACAATGAAAGGATTGATACGAAGAGTCACTGTCACCGTTGTGCTCTGGAGCGTTTGCTCCATCGCGATGGCGAAATCAACCATTACTCTGGATGGCGAACATCTTTCCATTGACCAGGCCTGGTCAATTGCGTTAGGTGATAACGACGTCAAAATCGCGCCGAAAGCTCTGGACAGAATGGAAAAAAGTTATGATCTGGTGATGACCGCCGCACATTCTGGAACACCCGTTTATGGTTTAACCGTAGGTGTGGGGCTAAATAAAGACCAGCCGATATTTGATGCCAAAGGAAATTTAACGCCTGAGGTGATTGACGCGTCGAAAAAATTTAATGCTGCCGCGCTGCGCGCCCATTCTGCGGGCGTTGGTCCGATGTTACCGGATTATCTGGCACGCCTTTCAATGGTATTACGTTTAAATACTATGCTGCATGGGCAAACCGGCGCGCAGCCTTATATTGCCGAGTTGTATGCCGAATTTATTAACCGCGGCGTTACACCGTTAATTCCGGCGCGGGGAAGCATCGGCGCAGCGGATATTATGCTCGCTTCGCACGTTGGTCTGGTGATGATGGGGGAATGGAAAGCCCGAGTAAATGGCGTGCAAATGAGCGGTGGTGACGCGCTGGCGAAAGTGGGGCTTAAGCCACTGGTGCCACAGGGTAAAGATATGCTGGCGATTTTGTCGAACAACAGCGTCGGGACAGCCTACGCTATCGAAGCAGTTCGTTCGGCACGTCAGTTGCTGAATGTCAGCCCGGTGGTTTTCGCTATGAGTCTGGAAGCGTTGAATGGTAACGTCGCACCAGTACTGCCGCAGTCAATTGCCGTGCGTCCTTTCCCGCAGTTGGCTGACTCTGCAAAAGAGATTCGCGATGCGTTAAACGGTTCATATTTATGGCATAAAGATGACAAACGTGCATTGCAAGATCCGTTATCGTTCAGAACTACGGTATATACCATTGCTGAATCAGTACGCGCTTTGCATGATGCTGAAGAGATCATAACCGTACAAATCAACAGTTCCGATGACAACCCAGCAACAGTGCTGAATGCTGACAAGGCGTATCAGGACTCCAGTCAGGTCGCGCAATATTTTGTTAAAGATGGCGCAGTCAGCGGCGGGATCTTCCCGACGGCGAACTTCGAATCGTTACCTGTTGCGCTTGCCACTCAGCGTCTGACCGTGGCGCTGGTACATGTTTCGCATAACAGTATGCGTCGCTCGCTGCACCTGGAGGATGAGCACTTTACCGGTTTAACGCGCTTCCTGTCGGCGCCCGGTAATAAAGGTCACGGCTTCGGTTCGCTGCATATTCCGTTTGTCGCGCTGCATGCGGAAAACGTCGATCTCGCCAATCCTGTTTCTTTCGATATTCAACCGGTTGCCGGAGGTATAGAAGATACCGGCGCCAATAATGACCACGCGGCCAGAAGATTGAAACAGGTTGTCGATAATCTGAACGTGATTTATGGCATTGAACTGATGCATTCCGCACAGGCTCTCGATTTACGGTTGCAGGCCGATCCGCAACTGGCATTAGGAAAATCCACCAAAGCAATGTTTACCGAATACAGAAAAGTCGTGCCTTTTGTCGACCAGGATCGGGTCTTTACCCCAGATATTGCAGCTTCGCAAAAATTCTTAGAAGGATATGCTATAAATCAAAAATAAAATTTTTGTTGATTGTTTATCATAATATCAATAGATATGATAATTGCTATCAATTTAATAATCTTCACTTAACTTGAATCATAATAATCCGAAGGGCGCTTTGCTTTTCGGATTATTATTATCTGATTGAGACAATTGTCACGCCGGGCTTGCTGGGTTATAAATATCGATCATGATTTTTATAAAATATCTATTGCTGCTTTGGTTGCCATTACTTAGCAATAAGTAATGTTTTTTTGATAGTTTAAACTATTTTTAAGGGACGGCATTATGAGAGGAAAAATACCCAAAACGGAACTGTTGGTAACTTTTGAGGTAGTCGCACGCCATGAAAGTTATACCAGAGCGGCAGAGGAGTTAGCATTAACCCAAAGCGCAGTATTCAGGCAAGTTAGCGCACTGGAAGATTTTTTACATATATCATTATTTGCGCATTCTAAAAAAAGAATATTTCTTAATGATGCCGGAAAGCATTATCTGGGAATTGTTAAAGAAACATTGAATAAGCTTGAACGTGACACGAATACTATCATGACCTGGCAGCCTACGGTTCAGGTTATTGAGCTTGCTGTCAATCCTACTTTCAGTACGCACTGGTTGATCCCCAATTTACGTGAGTTCAATAAATTGTATCCCGATATTATTGTCAATATTCACTCATTAGCTAATAACGGGGATTTTCTTAATCGGGAATACGATGCCGTCATTATGCGCGAAAATTTCTGTGCGCCCTGGTCGGAGGTAGAATATCTCTTTGAGGAAGAGATCCTGCCGGTATGCAGCGGCAGTTTACTTTCACTTCCTGACCAAAAACTGTCTGTTGCAGAGCTATTAAGTGAGCTACCACTGCTGCATCAAAGCACCCGTATTACTGGCTGGGAAGAGTGGTTTGCATTGTCTGGCGTTAGTAGTCCGTTGGTGAATAACGGTCCACGTTTTGATTTACTTTCAATGCTGATTGCCGCCGTGCGATCTAATCTCGGTGTGGCGCTGTTGCCCCGGTTTGCAATTCAACACGATTTAGATAGCGGTGACATGGTGATTCCGTGTGATGTGCCTATTCGTACCGGCAATCGCTTTATTATGACGTGGCGGGAAGAGAAGGCTGATTATCCGCACTTGCAACTCTTTCGTGAGTGGTTGCTGGCAAAATCGGTCGTACCGGAGGAGATGTAAAACCTGCGCCTGGCGAGATGCCAGGCGCAGTCATTACCAGTCGATACCAGGCTGTGCCTGAATACCGTTATCAAAAGCATGCTTGACGGGGCGGATTTCGCTTACCGTATCCGCCATTTTTACTATCTCACTATGGCAGCCGCGTCCGGTGACAATGACGTTTTGCTGCGCCGGGCGATTTTGTAGCGAAGCGATCACTTCTTCGGTATCCAGATAATGGTAAGCCAGCATGTAGGTCAGCTCATCGAGCACCACTAAATCGTAACGGTCATCAGCCAGCATCCGCTTGCATTCAGACCAGACCTCTTTCGCCGCGTCGATATCCGCTTGCCGATTCTGTGTCTCCCAGGTAAAACCTGTTCCCATAATATGAAATTCAATGCCCAGTGGATGGAGAAGGTTATATTCGCCGTTGTCCCACTGTCCCTTGATGAACTGCGCAACGCCAACCGTTTTGCCATGACCTACGGCGCGCGTCACGGTACCAAAAGCGGCGGTGGATTTTCCTTTTCCGTTACCAGTGAAAACAATCAATATTCCTTTTTTCTCCGTCGCCGCCGCGATGCGTGTGTCGACCTGTTCTTTCAGTTTCTGCTGGCGCTGAATATGTCGTTCAGTTGAAATCCGCGCTTCCATTCACTTTCCTTAATGCCCGGCGGGGCAATTGGCGCAACGGTGTTGCTGCTCAAACTGACTAAAGAAATTATTGCCTTTATCATCCACCAGAATGAACGCGGGCAAGTTTTCAACCTCCATCATCCACACTGCTTCCATGCCCAACTCCGGATATTCCAGGCAATGCAGGCTTTTGACATATTCTTGTGCCAGTAACGCCGCCGCACCGCCGATACTTCCCAGATTAAAGCCGCCATGTTTGTGACAGGCATCGGTAACCTGCTGGCTGCGGTTGCCTTTCGATAACATCACCAGACTGCCGCCAGCCGCCTGGAAGGCGTCTACATAACCGTCCATTCGACCGCCCGTGGTGGGCCCAAGAGAACCACAGGCCATATTTTCCGGTGTTTTCGCGGGGCCAGCGTAATAGACGATATGATGTTTCAGGTAATCCGGCATCGGTTCGCCGTTATCCAGTCGTTCTTTTATTTTGGCGTGGGCGATATCACGCGCCACTACGATGGGGCCGCTTAACGACACACGGGTGCCGATCGGTAATGTGGCGAGATCCTGCATTACCTCACGCAATGGACGAGTGAGATCAATCTGTACGTTATGCGTGTGATTGTCTTTCCGCATTGAGGCTGGAATATATTGTCCCGGATTATGTTCGAGTTTTTCCAGCCAGATGCCGTGCTTGTTAATTTTGGCTTTAATATTACGATCGGCGGAACAGGAGAGTGCCATAGCGATTGGGCAGGAGCCGCCGTGGCGCGGTAGACGAATAACACGAATATCATGAGCGAAATATTTGCCACCAAACTGAGCACCAATACCAAATTGTTGGCTGGCGTCGAGCAAGGTTTTTTCCAGCTCAACATCGCGGAAGGCTTGTCCCTGCTCGTTTCCGCTGGTGGGCAGATTATCGTAGTATTTTGTCGACGCTAGTTTGGCAACTTTTAGCGCCTGATCGGCAGAAAGTCCCCCGACGACAAAGGCGATGTGGTAGGGCGGACAGGCGGCAGTTCCCAGCGATTTCATTTTTTCGATTAAAAACGCAGTCAGTTTTTCTGGTTGCAGGAGAGATTTAGTTTCCTGGTAAAGCGCAGCTTTATTGGCAGAGCCACCCCCTTTATTGACACACAGAAAATGGTACTCGTCGCCGGGGACGGCGCTGATATCAATCTG
The DNA here is from genome assembly GCF_004212225.1 of Escherichia sp. E14V7. Classification (NCBI taxonomy): domain Bacteria; kingdom Pseudomonadati; phylum Pseudomonadota; class Gammaproteobacteria; order Enterobacterales; family Enterobacteriaceae; genus Escherichia; species Escherichia sp. E14V7. The sequence continues at coordinate 187,593 of NZ_RHJJ01000014.1, read as the reverse complement.
AGCCGGAAGATTGGTTTGTGTATTGACTTCGGTATACATATCCAGTGGCGCATTTTGTGAAAAGCGCAGATTATTTTCCTGGAAAGTGGTGTAAATACCTTTGCTTAAGGCTTCGGCGTCATTGCCCCCGGTCCAGATGTGTTGCCCTTTACTGGCGACAATGGTGGCGGTGCCGGTGTCCTGGCAGTTGGGTAATATCCCTTTTGCCGAGACTTCGGCATTGCGCAGTAGCTGCAAGGCCACATATCTGTCATTACTGCTGGCCTGCGGATCGTTCAGAATGCTGGCGACTTGTTGCAGGTGAACGGGACGTAAGAAAAAAGAGGCTTCATAAAATGCCTCCCGGGCAAGCAACGTTAATGCTTCCGGAGCGATTTTTATCACTTCTTCGCCGTCTATTTCCGTTACTGTAATATATTGATCGCTGATTAATTTATATTCCGTTGCGTCTTTATATTGTAAAAACGGTTCTTGCCAGATAAATGGTTTGGACATGATGTGTTCTCACATTGTGGTTATTTTTACCGAATGATAAGGCAGGCTTTTTTCCAGCAGAGATTCGGTATTGACTTAAGTGTTTTTTGTTTAATTACGTGTGATTGTTGTATGGTTTTTAGGAGAACGTAGGCCACCAGTTATTTCTGTTGTGATAATGCTGGCAGCTTCGTAATCAATTTTATTGATATGTTTAGATAAATGTACCTGACATAAAGAAATCTGTGCAGGTACATTTATGGGATTGATAATCTAAACAGTATTAATTATTAAATGTCAAAATGAATGCTTAATAAAGGTGCGTGCTGCTGCGCACCATAAACATCATTATCGCCCACATTCCCGGAGATAATATCTCGTGGCATGACGATTTTTACTGCATTAGAAGGATCAAACCAGACAATACGATGAATAAAATCAGGTTCAACATGATATAAGCGCGCAATCAGCTCTGGAGTTAATTGCCCTGATGATTTAACTCGCTCATAGTTTTCTTTCGTTTTAAATAAAATATCTAAAACCAGTTCGTAGGGTCCGGCATTTTTCGAACGAATGACTTGCGCCAGTGAGACAATTGACTGTTTCATGCCTGAACTCCTTCTGGCGTCACCTGTTCAATATGGAAATCAAAGCGCAGTGCGTCGTTGGCTTCAATCAGGTGATAGATAGAAAACTCGTATACGGGTCCGCTCTGGATATCAGAAGGGGAGAACGGGAACGCCAGGTTGCCCGCAGTAGCGATGCGATTTTCATAACCGTAGTGCAGCATAGTGGAGCGCACCAGTGAACAAACACTGTTGGCGATTTCTTGCGTCGGCGCGACCACATCCAGGACGATCCCCAGTTCATGTCCGGCAGTTTCCATGGGCTCGTGGTCGCCCATGACACCATTTTTACCGTACAGGTGGAATGTCATTCGAATGCTGTCGTCGGTCAGCGACAGGTTGCGCGTTACGCTGGCTTTGACATCTTCAATGATTTTGTCGATCCCGGCGATCATTATTGGGTCGCGAGTGCCTGCGATGGTCAGGCAGCGGAAGCCCACCTGCCGCGCACCTTCCAGTTTCAGGGCATATGGCGTTTCTTCATGCTTAGAACCGCTGACATAAACTTCACCGTCGTTCACGGCTTTGAAGGTGCAGTCTTTCAGATTCAGAACACCACCTGGTCCCGGCAGGAAGTACGGGTCCGATTTCTCATACAGCGTATGCGCGGCTGCGGATGTTTCGGTGAATTTACGCTGCGGATTGAACGTCTTCAGCGTGAAGCCATTATCGTCGATGATGCCCATCGCACAGTCAGAGCCGGAGCCTGGCGTCGCGGCAATTGCTGCACATTCGAGAATTTTCCCACAGTGCAGCGCCAGCCCTTCGTCAAAGCCTTGCATGATGGGGAGCGCGGCAAAGCAGGCCGGATCATAAGCCCGGCCGCCCAGCACCACCTGTGCGCCTTCTTTCAGCGCCCGCTGGAAGGGCTCGATGCCCATTTGCGCGACGATGTAGGTACTTTCGTCAATCGCGTCGTGCGTTAACGGCGGGACAAAATCCAGCGCCGTGATTTTGCCGTTATCCAGTGCCTGGTGGACGATGGCTTTGTCAACGTCCGCCGGGATCAGCGCCATCGAAAACGAAAGTTTTTCCTCTTGCGCTATCTCGTGAATAATTTGACGACACCACTCCAAATGCGGGGCTGCGCCAGAACCACCGGCCGTCCCGATCACCACTGGAATATTATTTTGCACGCCTGCGGTTATCATATAGCGCAGGTCGCGTTTAACTCCCGCGCGGTCGGTAAAGGGCTTACCCGCCCCCAGATAGTGCGGGCCAGGATCGGAAGATCCGGCATCAACGGCGATCAGATCGGGAGATTCCGCCATCGCTTTGCGGAAGCTCTCTTCAGGGAAGCCGTAACCGAGGATCGCAGTAGGTGATAAGACTTTAAAAGAACGAGCCATCTGTTAATCCTTAGCCAGCATCAGCGCGATAGTACGATTCATTTCGTTGAACACGATGTCGAGGCCTTCGTCAAACCCCATCCCCGGTTTTACCAGCATCCGCATGGGACGCGCGGCAAGAGCTACGTGGACACAAGTTCGGGCGCTGACATCGGTTTCGTTACAGGTGCCACCCTGATAAGCTTCCATTCCGTGGCTGTTGCAGTACAGAACAGCATCGACGATGTTGTGAATACTGCCCAGATCAGGCGTTTTGATTTGCACCATGTGGCAACTGGCTGCATCAGTGAAATCAACGATATCCTGGTAGGTGTTACACCATTCGTCGGCGACAATTTTCACGCCGGAACCGAGGCGCGTCAGCTCTTTGGTGATGGCAGTCAACAGGCGAATTTGGTCAGGTTTGTTACCGGCATCGACCGGACCTTCAATGTACAGCGGCAGACCTTGTGTTTCTTCTTCCAGGCTGGCGATGTATTGCGCGCAGCGAACGGGATCCATGTCGAAGATCAAACCGATGGTGCCGTATACATCAATATGTAGGGTAGGGTGGTAGCGAGCGCTGGTGCGTTTGCTCAGAATGCGATCTGACAGCCAGCGGATATATTCGCGCAGTTTTTCGCCCTTAAAGCCCAGCTTCTCTTCGACGTTATTAATCAGCGCATGGGGCAGTACGTCGATCCCTTTAAGGATCATCTTATCGACGGCGATATACCGATCGTCGCCGCTCTGGCCAAATAAAGGAATGGATTTTGCCACGCGCGGTAACTGCCATTCATCGCAAACTACTTCAGTTTTCAGACGGCCCGTTGCCAGCGCGGTAGCGTCAAGCAACGCCTGCGATAATCCATAGCGCACGGCGGTATGCAGCAAGTTGCCGTCAATACGCAGCTTGTCGAAAAAACGGGCATTCGGCACAAACGCATCCACATCGCGGCCTTCCAGTAACGGTTTGATATGGTCATTAAGGAACGGAATAAAATGCTCGGCGAGGAACAGCGGATCGCGACCGCCTGCCCCGGAGTACTGTACCGCAGCACAGTCACCAACCGCGACCGCGCCATTTTCCAGAATCAACTGAACTGAAACGCACTCCCCAGCCTGACGTACTGCGCTAAAACCAGACGTAACCGGCTCCCCGGTATAAAAAAATCCGTCGTGGCCCGCTCCGTTTTTTATCGCCTGCTGGTCATCGAAATAGAATGAGGAGTAGCCAGCGGTGAACAGGGCCTGTTTTATTTTCATTATGGTCTTCCTATTAATTTACTGTGGGATACAGCATTGATGTCATCAACAACCATCTGGAATGTCGGTTGGCGTCCTTCAAAGCGTGCGCGTTCGGCAACGTAATCGTGGTGAAGGTCGAGAATGTCTTTTGGCAACGGAACGGCGCCGGCTTCCAGCACGCGTATCGCGCCGGTGTTGTCGCGAACCGGAAGAATTTTGCCCGCGTTGCAGGCGGCTGGCGCAAACGGCACATCCAGTACGCCCGCTTCAAATGCCTGCACCGTACCGCGCGCGATATCCCCGTTCCCCAGTTCGAACACTTTATTCAGCACGGCGCGAACTTCACTCTTAATCAGCTCAACTTCCAGTTCCACCGCAGGACACGGTGGGAATTTCTGATCGCTAACCATATTGAGCATTTGGCGGGAGGCTTTCAGTCCCTGCACGTTGGCGGCAGCGGTAGGGATGCCCCAGGCTTCATGCGGACTCTTGGTGATTACTTTGGTTGCGCCCGACATTCCGGCAACCGCCGCGCCCCAGGAGATAATCGCGAACGCTTTTGACTCGTCTTCCGGAAAACCGCCCATCCACTGGTGGAACACCGTACTTAATTCGTACTCTGCATAGCCATGATTCTGGAAGTATTCGTGAGCGAGTTCCCGCAGAGACTGGATCGCCGCAATATCTTGCGTCAGGCTTCCGACCTGACCATAACCGACGGTGATAGATTTCACGCCCTGTTCCAGTGCCAGCAAGCCTTCGATTATCGCAATAGAGTGCGAGATAAACGGTGGAATCAAGGTACCTGTAAGCGGGCCAAACGGTTCGCGGTTGATGCGAATTCCGTGCTCTTCATACAGCCCCATTAAACGGTCGCAGTACTGCCAGTCGCGGATCGATTTTTCCAGCGTTACGCGTTTGGCGTACGGAATATTGTAGGAAATGCCGCCGCCTTCATAGCTGGTGAAGCCGCTGGCCATTGAGATTTCAGCCAGCAGCCGCGCATCTGGTGTGCCATGGCGGATCTGTAGCGGTTTTTGCAAGGTTTCGGTCAGACGACGGCATGCGGCGACGCCGTGGTTAACCACCGGTAAACCGTTCAGTTTAGAGGTTCCGGCTTCGATGGATTTTTTAATCCCTACCGCGGCTTCTTCGTAACGATTCAGACGGGTATAGGCATCGATGGTGCTCGGCAGCAAATCGCACTCATCTTGCAGTGTTTTCAGTAGTTCGATGTGCTCGTCCATCAACGCCACGCCTGCGCGCGGTTGGCTAAGCGTTTTACCTTCCAGGTCTGCTTTCAGTAGGGCAAGGGAGAAGCGTTTGTGATCAGGAATAGTTTGTTGATATTTAACGCCATCTTCGAAGTTTTCAACATCCTTGCCAGTTTCCCAGGTTTTCAGTACCTGTTGCCGCTCGGTCATGAATTCGTCATGGGTTAATTTCTTATTTCGAAGTTCCATTGATTGCTACCTTAATTGTTATAGGGTTAAGCATTGAATACTGGTACGCGCGGCGGCCTGCGGATCGACTCTGGCGACGTTTGCCAGCAGTGGAAATAGCCCCCGTGAATCGCGGTAATATTCGAATTCGGTCGGTAAGAGAATGCGTTTGCCGTCGTCGTTTAACTCGCGGTATTTCAACCAACGATGAATATCAAACTGGCTGGCGCGCGACAGCCATCCACCGGAACCAACGACTTTGCGCACGGTGGTCAGGTCGCGTCCCATCTGTAAATCGACATTGCCGACGCAGGTGCAGACCTCTTTTTTGGTGCCGGCATGACGTTCAGTGGCGTAACCTACGCACAGTCCGGCCAGCACAGTATCGAAATATTTTTCTTCTGCGTTAGTGGGTAAATGGTCGGGATGTGCAACCAAATGACGGAGATAATGATAAAAAGCGTCCTGCTGCGTGGGGTGCTGAGAAAAGATCACATTAACTAAGTCTTTTGCGCTTTCACCAACCGCCATTGCTGAGACGCGCATTCCCAGATCGCCTTCAACGGTCCGTTTTACGAAGGGTTCCGGTACGCCGTGTAAAACGGTGTCGGGTGAGAGATTATTGGCACAGGCAGAATACATATCGGTAGTTGCGCCGCCCATGTCGATCAGCATGAACTCTTTCCAACTGCTATCGACATTACTGATTGCCTTAACCAGTTCAAAAACTGTCCACGGCGTTGGCATCGGCTCTTCGCCCGTTTCATCAACAATGACATCCAGCCCTTTTCCTTTAACAATGCGTTTGAGGAAAATGTCGCAGATGGCCTGTCGCGCGGCGAAAGGGGAGGGATTTTCAAGGTCAGGCAGGACGTTATCGACGATAGTCAGATCTTTATGCCCGAGGATGTCCTGTATATTGTCCTGAATGTCCCTGTTTCCGGCATAAATAATGGCGCACTCGAGTTTTGATTCCGCCAGCACACGGGCGTTATTTAGCCCGTAACTCTCTTCTCCGCCGTCGGTGCCGCCAGTGAATAAGAGGATATCGGGTGGTGACTCTTCCAGCGCCTGAATATCACGGCGGTTCAACTTGTAGGAGTAATGCTGCGCTATTTTAGCGCCAGCAGAGTGAGCGGTTACTTTCGCGGATTCCAGGGTAATAGAAGGCACTAATCCCATTGCGGCAACCGCCAGTCCACCTTTGGCTGAAGAGGAGTACTTCAATGCGACTTCGCCGCTTTTTAACAGAGGGAGGGCGTTATCTACGTTTAACACCTGATTCAGACTTGAGAAAAAACCATCGGCCAGATGATGCGTGGTGGTTGGGGTCAGAACGTGGTTAACCAGCGTTAACGCGTCCCCCTCCCGGGTAAAGAGGGCAGCTTTGGTCCACGTCGATCCAATATCGACAGAGACGATTTGCATCAGATGGCCTCTTCGAAAATACGTGTTTCAACACCATGACGCTGGTTGATATCGTTGGCCATCAGTTGGCAGACATCTTCTAAGTCATGGCTGGGGGCGAAGACGCGGTCAAAACCCATCTCTTTGAATTTGATTTGCACGTCAGCGAAGTCATGTTTACCCACCACCAGGTTACCGCCTACATAGAGCAGAATGTCGCCCAGCCCACGTTCGATGCAGCGTTCACGCATACCCAGACAGTCGATATCCCCATGCCCATAGATAGAGGAAACCACTATCGCGTCAGCGCCAGTTTCAATGGCAGCATCAATATATTCATCCTGGCTGACCATTACGCCCAGGTTTATGACTCTGAAGTCATGAGAAGTAAAAACGCGATCCAGAACTTTATTGCCAACTGCATGGCAGTCGGCACCAATAACGCCAAGCACTAGTGTTGCTTTCTTCATGGGTAATCCTTTGTAAGACAGAGAGTAAAATAAGTTACACACGTCGTATTTATGGCCGTTTCTGTGGCACATGATTAATAACACTGGAGTGTCTGTGTCCTGTCGTCAGGTTGCAATTGATCTATTTTCAAAATATCTTTCGAAAAATGCTTGTTTATGTGGTTAGTTTAAATATGACGTTTATTTCAATAGGTTACGTATATGGTTGTTATTGATTTTAATTTTTCAAATTATATTGATTTAATGTATTGATATATTTGTGATCAACATCTGATTTGCATTTTTTTTAAGAGGGGCTGGTTATAAAAGTAGTTCATAAAGTTTTGTGCGCATTATTAATGCAATTTACTGCCGTCTTAACATGAAATTGTAACAGTAATGTTTAAAGTAACAAATGGTTAATAACTCATTTGGGGTTGTACTATTCATTGGACCTAATTAATCACTTCTACTCAAATGATTATTCTTGAGCAGTGGAACGTATTACTTAGAGTGGGCGGGTGTTCAATAACGTCCAGATATAATACCGTTTCATTGTCTCGTCTTGCTGCTGGGGTAATAAAGATAATTTACATATACCAACGCAGGATAAACTTAGTTATTGAATCTCATGTTGTTTGATGTTGGCTCACTGAGCCGTTCATTGAATATAAAAAGGGGAAAAATACTTATATCAGATGCAATTTAGCTTAAAAGCTCTCTTTCCCCTCCTCCTGCATTCTACAAATCCATCCTTCAACGTGATTATTAGCAAAGCAACAATAACATTCCGGGGTAAAGATGGGTGCTCATAAAGACAACAATCAATTAACTTTGATAAAAATATGTTATGTAAAATGACAACAAATTGGCTAATCTACTCAATTAGTCTTATAAAAAGTGGGTAAGGCGGTTCTGTTAAATAAAATACTGGTTTTTTATCTATGCATTTCCATAGTGGTAATTTTACTGTGCTATTTGGTTACAATAAATTAACAATAAAATTACCAATGATCTATAGATTATACATGATTAACATATCTGGTTGATTTTGATATAAATCAATTTTTAATTCTTGAAAAAAATCTGCAAAACGCGATAAATTGTCGTAGATCAAATTGGTGGGATAGTGACAATTTCACTATAAATTGATCACTGTCGAAAAATGCAAATTTGCTCAATAAAAACCTGTTTATTGTAAGGATTTTGCGGCGTAATATAATTACGGGATCAATTTGGTTTATTCATTAACATATTTGTAACTTTTTTATCATTGTCTTTCCTCTTTTGATGAAATGGCAACGATAGGGGCGAGCAAATAATTTTGTATTGGGGCATGCGTGTGACCCTTTCTAACGGGGTTCACTCTCGGAGTCTTCATGCGATGAGCAAGGAGTCATGATGTTAGATATAGTCGAACTGTCGCGCTTACAGTTTGCCTTGACCGCGATGTACCACTTCCTTTTTGTGCCGCTGACGCTCGGTATGGCGTTCCTGCTGGCCATTATGGAAACGGTCTACGTCCTTTCCGGCAAACAGATTTATAAAGATATGACCAAGTTCTGGGGCAAGTTGTTTGGTATCAACTTTGCTCTGGGTGTGGCAACCGGTCTGACCATGGAGTTCCAGTTCGGGACTAACTGGTCTTACTATTCCCACTATGTAGGGGATATCTTCGGTGCTCCGCTGGCAATCGAAGGTCTGATGGCCTTCTTCCTCGAATCCACCTTTGTAGGTCTGTTCTTCTTCGGTTGGGATCGTCTGGGTAAAGTTCAGCATATGTGTGTCACCTGGCTGGTGGCGCTCGGTTCAAACCTGTCCGCACTGTGGATTCTGGTTGCGAACGGCTGGATGCAAAACCCAATCGCGTCCGATTTCAATTTCGAAACCATGCGTATGGAGATGGTGAGCTTCTCCGAACTGGTGCTTAACCCGGTTGCTCAGGTGAAATTCGTTCACACTGTAGCCTCTGGTTATGTGACTGGCGCGATGTTCATCCTCGGTATCAGCGCATGGTATATGCTGAAAGGCCGTGACTTCGCCTTCGCTAAACGCTCCTTTGCTATCGCTGCAAGCTTCGGTATGGCTGCCGTTCTGTCTGTTATTGTTCTGGGTGATGAATCCGGTTACGAAATGGGCGACGTGCAGAAAACCAAACTGGCTGCAATTGAAGCCGAGTGGGAAACGCAACCTGCGCCTGCTGCCTTTACTCTGTTCGGTATTCCTGATCAGGATGAGCAGACGAACAAATTTGCGATCCAGATCCCTTACGCGCTGGGCATCATTGCAACGCGTTCCGTGGATACGCCAGTGATCGGCCTGAAAGAGCTGATGGTTCAGCATGAAGAACGCATCCGCAACGGGATGAAAGCGTACTCTCTGCTCGAACAACTGCGTTCTGGTTCTACCGACCAGGCGGTTCGTGACCAGTTCAATAGCATGAAGAAAGACCTCGGTTACGGTCTGCTGCTGAAACGCTATACACCAAACGTGGCGGATGCGACTGAAGCTCAGATTCAACAGGCAACCAAAGACTCCATTCCGCGTGTAGCGCCGCTGTACTTCGCGTTCCGCATCATGGTGGCGTGTGGCTTCCTGCTGCTGGCAATCATTGCGCTCTCCTTCTGGAGTGTCATCCGCAACCGCATTGGCGAGAAAAAATGGCTGCTGCGCGCCGCGCTGTACGGTATTCCGCTGCCGTGGATTGCTGTAGAAGCGGGCTGGTTCGTGGCTGAATATGGCCGCCAACCGTGGGCTATCGGTGAAGTGCTGCCGACAGCTGTGGCGAACTCGTCACTGACCGCAGGCGATCTCATCTTCTCGATGGTGCTGATTTGCGGCCTGTATACCCTGTTCCTGGTGGCAGAATTGTTCTTAATGTTCAAGTTTGCACGCCTCGGCCCAAGCAGCCTGAAAACCGGTCGCTATCACTTTGAGCAGTCCTCCACGACTACTCAGCCGGCACGCTAAGACAGGAGTCGTCAAATGATCGATTATGAAGTATTGCGTTTTATCTGGTGGCTGCTGGTTGGCATTCTGCTGATTGGTTTTGCAGTCACTGACGGTTTCGACATGGGGGTGGGCATGCTCACCCGTTTCCTCGGTCGTAACGACACCGAGCGTCGAATTATGATTAACTCCATCGCACCACACTGGGACGGTAACCAGGTATGGCTGATCACCGCAGGCGGCGCACTGTTTGCTGCCTGGCCGATGGTCTATGCTGCTGCGTTTTCTGGCTTCTATGTGGCGATGATCCTCGTGCTGGCGTCTTTGTTCTTCCGTCCGGTCGGTTTTGATTACCGCTCCAAGATTGAAGAAACCCGCTGGCGTAACATGTGGGACTGGGGCATCTTCATTGGTAGCTTCGTTCCGCCGCTGGTGATTGGTGTGGCGTTCGGTAACCTGTTGCAGGGCGTACCGTTCAACGTTGATGAATATCTGCGTCTGTACTACACCGGTAACTTCTTCCAGCTGCTTAACCCGTTCGGCCTGCTGGCAGGTGTGGTGAGCGTAGGGATGATCATTACCCAGGGCGCAACCTATCTGCAGATGCGTACCGTGGGCGAGCTGCACCTGCGTACCCGTGCAACGGCTCAGGTGGCGGCTCTGGTGACACTGGTCTGCTTCGCACTGGCTGGCGTATGGGTGATGTACGGTATCGATGGTTATGTCGTGAAATCGACAATGGACCATTACGCTGCCTCTAACCCGCTGAATAAAGAAGTGGTTCGTGAAGCTGGCGCATGGCTGGTTAACTTCAACAACACGCCGATTCTGTGGGCTATTCCGGCGCTGGGTGTGGTTCTGCCACTGCTGACCATCCTGACTGCACGTATGGATAAAGCCGCGTGGGCGTTTGTGTTCTCCTCCCTGACGCTGGCCTGCATCATCCTGACTGCCGGTATTGCAATGTTCCCGTTTGTGATGCCGTCCAGCACCATGATGAATGCAAGTCTGACAATGTGGGATGCAACTTCCAGCCAGCTGACGCTTAACGTCATGACCTGGGTTGCGGTGGTTCTGGTTCCGATCATTCTGCTCTACACCGCCTGGTGTTACTGGAAAATGTTCGGACGTATCACCAAAGAAGATATTGAACGTAACACCCACTCTCTGTACTAAGTAAGGAGCTAAAAATGTGGTATTTCGCATGGATTCTGGGAACGCTTCTTGCCTGTTCGTTTGGGGTAATCACCGCGCTGGCGCTTGAGCACGTCGAATCAGGTAAAGCCGGTCAAGAAGACAGCTGATGAGTAAGGTTATCGCAACTTTGTATGCGGTAATGGACAAGCGCCCCCTGCGGGCGCTTTCCTTCGTGATGGCGCTTCTGTTAGCAGGATGTATGTTTTGGGACCCATCACGTTTTGCCGCGAAGACCAGTGAACTGGAAATCTGGCATGGTTTATTGCTGATGTGGGCCGTCTGTGCTGGCGTAATTCACGGCGTGGGTTTTCGTCCGCAGAAGGTTCTCTGGCAAGGGATTTTTTGCCCACTGCTTGCCGATATCGTTCTCATTGTCGGGCTGATTTTCTTCTTCTTTTAAATCAGAATTCTCTTTAAAAATTTATGGACCTTCAACAGTCCATAAATTTTTACGCTCCCTTAACTTGCCCTCATTCCCAAACCTCAATCGCGCGCGTATAGTAGCAGCGTTTAAAAGTTCTAATTTTTGTTGCATTACTGGGATGTAAAGTGAATACAACGCTGTTTCGATGGCCGGTTCGCGTCTACTATGAAGATACCGATGCCGGTGGTGTGGTGTACCACGCCAGTTACATCGCTTTTTATGAAAGAGCACGCACAGAGATGCTGCGTCATCATCACTTCAGTCAACAGGCTTTGATGGCTGAACGCGTTGCCTTCGTGGTGCGTAAGATGACGGTGGAATATTACGCGCCTGCGCGGCTCGACGATATGCTCGAAATACAGACTGAAATAACATCAATGCGTGGCACCTCTTTGGTTTTCACGCAACGTATTGTCAACGCTGAGAATACTCTGCTGAATGAAGCCGAGGTTCTGATTGTTTGCGTTGACCCACTCAAAATGAAGCCTCGTGCGCTTCCCAAGTCTATTGTCGCGGAGTTTAAGCAGTGACTGACATGAATATCCTTGATTTGTTCCTGAAGGCGAGCCTTCTGGTTAAACTTATCATGTTGATTTTGATTGGTTTTTCAATCGCATCCTGGGCCATTATTATCCAGCGGACCCGTATTCTTAACGCCGCAGCTCGCGAAGCCGAAGCGTTTGAGGATAAATTCTGGTCTGGAATCGAACTTTCTCGCCTCTATCAGGAGAGCCAGGGAAAACGAGATAATCTCTCGGGGTCGGAACAAATCTTTTACAGTGGGTTCAAAGAATTTGTGCGCCTGCATCGTGCTAACAGCCATGCACCGGAAGCCGTAGTGGAAGGCGCGTCGCGCGCGATGCGTATTTCCATGAACCGTGAGCTGGAAAATCTGGAAACGCACATTCCGTTTCTCGGCACTGTGGGTTCCATCAGCCCGTATATCGGTCTGTTCGGTACAGTCTGGGGGATCATGCATGCCTTTATCGCTCTCGGCGCGGTGAAGCAGGCAACATTGCAAATGGTTGCGCCCGGTATCGCAGAAGCGTTGATTGCTACAGCAATCGGTCTGTTCGCCGCTATTCCGGCGGTTATGGCCTACAACCGCCTCAACCAGCGCGTAAACAAACTGGAACTGAATTACGACAACTTTATGGAAGAGTTTACCGCGATTCTGCACCGCCAGGCGTTTACCGTTAGCGAGAGCAACAAGGGGTAAGCCATGGCCAGAGCGCGTGGACGAGGTCGTCGCGATCTCAAGTCCGAAATCAACATTGTACCGTTGCTGGACGTACTGCTGGTGCTGTTGCTGATCTTTATGGCGACAGCGCCCATCATCACCCAGAGCGTGGAGGTCGATCTGCCAGACGCTACTGAATCACAGGCGGTGAGCAGTAACGATAATCCGCCTGTGATTGTTGAAGTGTCTGGTATTGGTCAGTACACCGTGGTGGTTGAGAAAGAGCGTCTGGAGCGTTTACCACCAGAGCAGGTGGTGGCGGAAGTATCCAGCCGTTTCAATGCCAACCCGAAAACGGTCTTTCTGATCGGTGGCGCAAAAGATGTGCCTTACGATGAAATAATTAAAGCGCTGAACTTGTTACACAGTGCGGGTGTGAAATCGGTTGGTTTAATGACGCAGCCTATTTAAGCATCTGCGTTTCCCTTGCTTTAAGAGAGCGGGTAACAGGCGAACAGTTTTTGGGAACCGAGAGTGTCAAAGGCAACCGAACAAAACGACAAGCTCAAACGGGCGATAATTATTTCAGCAGTGCTGCATGTCATCTTATTTGCAGTGCTGATCTGGAGTTCGTTCGATGAGAATATAGAAGCTTCAGCCGGAGGCGGCGGTGGTTCGTCCATCGACGCTGTAATGGTTGATTCAGGTGCGGTAGTTGAGCAGTACAAACGCATGCAAAGCCAGGAATCAAGCGCGAAGCGTTCTGAAGAGCAGCGCAAGATGAAGGAACAGCAGGCTGCTGAAGAACTGCGTGAGAAACAAGCGGCTGAACAGGAACGCCTGAAGCAGCTTGAGAAAGAACGGTTAGCTGCTCAGGAACAGAAGAAACAGGCTGAAGAAGCCGCTAAACAGGCCGAGTTAAAGCAGAAGCAAGCGGAAGAGGCAGCAGCGAAAGCGGCGGCAGATGCTAAAGCGAAGGCTGAAGCGGAAGCCAAAGCTGCCGAAGAAGCAGCGAAGAAAGCGGCTGCGGACGCGAAGAAAAAAGCAGAAGCAGAAGCCGCCAAAGCCGCAGCCGAAGCGCAGAAAAAAGCCGAGGCCGAAGCCGCCAAAGCTGCAGCGGCGCTGAAGAAGAAAGCGGAAGCGGCAGAAGCTGCTGCAGCTGAAGCAAGAAAGAAAGCGGCAACTGAAGCTGCTGAAAAAGCGAAGGCAGACGCTGAGCAGAAAGCGGCTGCTGAAAAGGCGGCTGCAGATAAGAAAGCCGCCGCTGAAAAAGCCGCAGCCGACAAAAAAGCAGCAGAAAAAGCGGCTGCTGAAAAGGCAGCAGCTGATAAGAAAGCAGCTGCAGAAAAAGCCGCCGCAGACAAAAAAGCCGCAGCGGCAAAAGCAGCAGCAGAAAAAGCAGCAGCTGAAAAAGCGGCTGCAGCAAAAGCTGCCGCGGAGGCAGATGATATTTTCGGTGAGCTAAGCTCTGGTAAGAATGCACCGAAAACGGGGGGAGGGGCGAAAGGGAACAATGCTTCGCCTGCCGGGAGTGGTAATACTAAAAACAATGGCGCATCAGGCGCAGATATCAATAACTATGCCGGGCAGATTAAATCTGCTATCGAAAGTAAGTTCTATGATGCATCGTCCTATGCAGGTAAAACCTGTACGCTGCGCATAAAACTGGCACCAGATGGCATGTTACTGGATATCAAACCTGAAGGTGGCGATCCCGCTCTTTGTCAGGCTGCGTTGGCAGCAGCTAAACTTGCGAAGATCCCGAAACCACCAAGCCAGGCAGTATATGAAGTGTTCAAGAACGCACCATTGGACTTCAAACCGTAATCGCGATGTTGGTCGTCACGGCGGTCAACATCAGACATCGGTTGTCGTAGGGTTCTGGTAGTTTTGTGTATTTGAGTTTGTTAACATTCTGCTAAATTATCGTGGGCTATCTGTCCAGATAAGGGAGATATGATGAAGCAGGCATTACGAGTAGCATTTGGTTTTCTCATACTGTGGGCGTCAGTTCTGCATGCTGAAGTCCGCATTGTGATCGACAGTGGTGTAGATTCCGGTCGTCCTATTGGTGTCGTTCCATTCCAGTGGGCGGGTCCAGGTGCGGCACCTGAAGATATTGGCGGCATCGTTGCTGCTGACTTGCGTAACAGCGGTAAATTTAATCCGTTAGATCGCGCTCGTCTGCCTCAACAGCCAGGTAGCGCGCAGGAAGTTCAACCTGCTGCATGGTCTGCGCTGGGCATTGACGCTGTCGTTGTAGGTCAGGTCACTCCGAATCCGGACGGTTCTTACAATGTTGCTTATCAGCTGGTTGATACCGGCGGTGCACCGGGTACTGTGCTTGCTCAGAACTCATACAAAGTAAACAAACAATGGCTGCGTTACGCTGGCCATACCGCCAGTGATGAAGTGTTTGAAAAACTGACCGGCATTAAAGGTGCGTTCCGTACCCGTATTGCCTATGTTGTTCAGACCAATGGTGGCCAGTTCCCGTATGAGTTGCGCGTGTCTGACTATGATGGCTACAACCAGTTTGTGGTTCACCGTTCTCCGCAGCCGCTGATGTCTCCGGCGTGGTCACCGGACGGTTCTAAACTGGCATATGTTACCTTCGAAAGCGGTCGTTCCGCGCTGGTAATCCAGACGCTGGCTAACGGTGCAGTGCGTCAGGTTGCTTCCTTCCCGCGTCACAACGGTGCGCCTGCCTTCTCGCCAGACGGCAGCAAACTGGCTTTTGCGCTGTCGAAAACTGGTAGCCTGAATCTGTACGTAATGGATTTAGCCTCTGGTCAAATCCGTCAGGTGACAGATGGTCGCAGCAACAACACTGAACCGACCTGGTTCCCGGACAGTCAAAACCTGGCCTTCACCTCTGACCAGGCCGGTCGTCCGCAGGTTTATAAAGTGAATATCAATGGCGGTGCGCCGCAACGTATTACCTGGGAAGGTTCGCAGAACCAGGATGCGGATGTCAGCAGCGACGGTAAATTTATGGTAATGGTTAGCTCCAATGGTGGGCAGCAGCACATTGCCAAACAAGATCTGGTAACGGGAGGCGTACAAGTTCTGTCCTCAACGTTCCTGGATGAAACGCCAAGTCTGGCACCTAACGGCACTATGGTAATCTACAGCTCTTCTCAGGGGATGGGATCCGTGCTGAATTTGGTTTCTACAGATGGGCGTTTCAAAGCGCGTCTTCCGGCAACTGATGGACAGGTCAAATTCCCTGCCTGGTCGCCGTATCTGTGATAATAATTAATTGAATAGTAAAGGAATCATTGAAATGCAACTGAACAAAGTGCTGAAAGGGCTGATGATTGCTCTGCCTGTTATGGCAATTGCGGCATGTTCTTCCAACAAGAACGCCAGCAATGACGGCAGCGAAGGCATGCTGGGTGCCGGCACTGGTATGGATGCGAACGGCGGCAACGGCAACATGTCTTCCGAAGAGCAGGCTCGTCTGCAAATGCAACAGCTGCAGCAGAATAACATCGTTTACTTCGATCTGGACAAATACGATATCCGTTCTGACTTCGCTCAAATGCTGGATGCACACGCAAACTTCCTGCGTAGCAACCCGTCTTACAAAGTCACCGTAGAAGGTCACGCGGACGAACGTGGTACTCCGGAATACAACATCTCCCTGGGTGAACGTCGTGCGAACGCCGTTAAGATGTACCTGCAGGGTAAAGGCGTTTCTGCAGACCAGATCTCCATCGTTTCTTACGGTAAAGAAAAACCTGCAGTACTGGGTCATGACGAAGCGGCATACTCCAAAAACCGTCGTGCGGTACTGGTTTACTAAGAGAATTGCATGAGCAGTAACTTCAGACATCAACTATTGAGTCTGTCGTTACTGGTTGGTATAGCGGCCCCCTGGGCCGCTTTTGCTCAGGCACCAATCAGTAGTGTCGGCTCAGGCTCGGTCGAAGACCGCGTCACTCAACTTGAGCGTATTTCTAATGCTCACAGCCAGCTTTTAACCCAACTCCAGCAACAACTCTCTGATAATCAGTCCGATATTGATTCCCTGCGTGGTCAAATTCAGGAAAATCAGTATCAACTGAATCAGGTCGTGGAGCGGCAGAAGCAGATCTTGTTGCAGATCGATAGCCTTAGCAGCGGTGGTGCAGCGGCACAATCAGCCAGCGGCGATCAAAGCGGGGCGGCGGCGGCAACGACGCCAACAGCTGATGCAGGTACTGCGAATGCTGGCGCGCCGGTGAAAAGCGGCGATGCAAATACTGATTACAATGCAGCTATTGCGCTGGTACAGGATAAATCCCGCCAGGATGACGCGATGGTGGCATTTCAGAATTTCATCAAAAATTATCCTGATTCAACTTACCTGCCCAACGCCAATTATTGGCTGGGTCAGTTAAACTACAACAAGGGTAAGAAAGATGATGCGGCGTACTATTTTGCTTCGGTAGTGAAAAACTATCCGAAGTCACCGAAGGCTGCAGATGCGATGTTTAAAGTTGGCGTCATCATGCAGGACAAAGGTGACACTGCGAAAGCAAAAGCCGTGTACCAGCAGGTTATCAGTAAATACCCTGGTACTGATGGTGCTAAACAGGCCCAAAAACGTCTGAACGCCATGTAATGCATAACACGCGACCAGAAGTCGCATTATTTCTGGTCGTGTCGTGCGATTCATAAGCAGTTGAGTGATCTACATCGAAATTTTTGTTGCGCTCAAGTCTGAAATCAGTAATATATGCCGCCGTTGCCACGGGATATCAAACAAACCGAAAGCAACGAAAAAGTGGGTCGTTAGCTCAGTTGGTAGAGCAGTTGACTTTTAATCAATTGGTCGCAGGTTCGAATCCTGCACGACCCACCACTAACATAGTTAGTTGTAGTATCCAGCGTAGTATCGGGTGATTAGCTCAGCTGGGAGAGCACCTCCCTTACAAGGAGGGGGTCGGCGGTTCGATCCCGTCATCACCCACCACCGGGTCGTTAGCTCAGTTGGTAGAGCAGTTGACTTTTAATCAATTGGTCGCAGGTTCGAATCCTGCACGACCCACCACTAATTGCGGTGTGTTTGGTGGAAGCAGTTTGTAGTATCCAGCGCAGTATCGGGTGATTAGCTCAGCTGGGAGAGCACCTCCCTTACAAGGAGGGGGTCGGCGGTTCGATCCCGTCATCACCCACCACTCGGGTCGTTAGCTCAGTTGGTAGAGCAGTTGACTTTTAATCAATTGGTCGCAGGTTCGAATCCTGCACGACCCACCAATCTTAACATCAAACTCAGATGTTAAGCGTGAAGGATAACGTTGCGCCAGCAACGGCCCGTAGGGCGAGCGAAGCGAGTCATCCTGCACGACCCACCAATCTTAAAGATTGGATTCGAGTAAAAATCATTCAGGTAACACCCATATGGGTCGTTAGCTCAGTTGGTAGAGCAGTTGACTTTTAATCAATTGGTCGCAGGTTCGAATCCTGCACGACCCACCATCCTGAATGATTAAAGCAGCATAATCCCGCAAGGGGTCGTTAGCTCAGTTGGTAGAGCAGTTGACTTTTAATCAATTGGTCGCAGGTTCGAATCCTGCACGACCCACCAATGTAAAAAAGCGCCCTAAAGGCGCTTTTTTGCTATTCAGGCATCCCTCAATTTCAATTCTTGACCCTGATGACATACTCCGCGCTTGCTGCGTAAACAACTCTACGTCGGAGGAATAAGACGCAAAGTATGGCATTCGGCATCTCATACGTAATTCGAGTGACTTTTCCCCACCATTCGACTATCTTGTTTAGCATATAAAACAAATTACGCCGATAATAGCGAATATCACGCTTATGTCGGTTTTAACGTTAAGCCTGTAAAACGAGATGGACAAATGAGCGTGATGTTTGATCCTGAAACGGCGATATATCCTTTCCCCCCGAAGCCAACGCCGTTAAGCATTGATGAAAAAGCGTATTATCGCGAGAAAATAAAACGTCTGCTGAAAGAACGTAATGCGGTGATGGTCGCCCACTACTATACCGATCCCGAAATTCAACAGCTGGCTGAAGAAACCGGTGGCTGTATCTCTGATTCTCTGGAAATGGCCCGCTTCGGTGCTAAGCATCCCGCTTCTACGCTGTTAGTTGCTGGGGTGAGATTTATGGGGGAAACTGCCAAAATTCTCAGCCCGGAAAAAACAATTCTGATGCCAACACTTCAGGCTGAATGTTCACTGGATCTCGGATGTCCGATTGAAGAATTCAACGCATTTTGCGATGCCCATCCCGATCGTACTGTCGTTGTCTACGCCAACACTTCTGCTGCGGTAAAAGCGCGTGCAGATTGGGTGGTAACTTCAAGCATTGCCGTCGAACTCATTGATCATCTGGATAGCTTGGGTGAAAAAATTATCTGGGCACCAGACAAACATTTGGGGCGTTACGTGCAAAAACAGACAGGCGCAGACATCTTATGCTGGCAAGGCGCCTGTATCGTTCATGACGAGTTTAAGACTCAGGCGTTAACCCAATTACAAAAACAGTACCCCGATGCTGCCATACTGGTGCATCCGGAGTCACCACAAGCTATTGTCGATATGGCCGATGCTGTTGGTTCCACAAGTCAGTTGATTAACGCTGCAAAAACATTGCCGCATCAGCAACTGATTGTGGCGACTGACCGGGGCATTTTCTACAAAATGCAGCAGGCAGTGCCAGATAAAAAATTGCTGGAAGCGCCAACCGCAGGCGAGGGCGCTACCTGTCGAAGTTGCGCTCATTGTCCGTGGATGGCAATGAATGGCCTTCAGGCCATCGCAGAGGCGCTGGAACAGGGAGGAAGCAATCACGAGGTTCATGTTGACGAAAATCTGCGAGAGAGGGCGCTGGTGCCGCTCAACCGCATGCTGGATTTTGCGGCTACACTACGTGGATAACTGACAATAAGGCGTCACGCTACGCATTGGGGGAAAGATGGATTTTTTTAGCACACAGAACATTCTGGTTCATATACCGATCGGTGCTGGCGGTTACGATCTCTCATGGATCGAAGCGGTGGGGACGATCGCCGGGTTACTGTGTATTGGCCTTGCCAGTCTGGAGAAGATCAGTAACTACTTTTTTGGCCTGATCAACGTTACCCTGTTTGGCATTATTTTCTTTCAGATTCAGCTGTATGCCAGCCTGCTGTTACAGGTGTTTTTCTTTGCCGCTAACATTTATGGCTGGTATGCCTGGTCGCGACAAACCAGTCAACATGAAACTGAGTTGAAAATTCGCTGGTTGCCATTGCCGAAGGCGCTAAGCTGGTTGGCGGTTTGCGTTGTTTCGATTGGTCTGATGACGGTATTTATCAATCCGGTGTTTGCATTTTTGACCCGCGTGGCAGTCACGATTATGCAAGCATTGGGTTTGCAGGTAGTGATGCCAGAATTGCAACCGGACGCCTTCCCATTCTGGGACTCCTGCATGATGGTACTCTCCATCGTGGCAATGATTCTGATGACGCGTAAATACGTCGAAAACTGGTTATTGTGGGTCATCATTAACGTGATTAGCGTGGTGATTTTCGCCTTGCAGGGCGTCTATGCCATGTCGCTGGAGTATCTGATCCTGACCTTTATTGCCCTCAACGGCAGCCGGATGTGGATCAACAGCGCACGCGAAAGAGGTTCACGCGCGCTGTCCCATTAATGGTGATGATGTGAATGGCCAGACACCCCTTCATTCAGGTGGCAGTCTGGCCCATGACAAGGTTGATATTCCATCTGGATGGTGGCGTGCTCAATCTGATAGTGATCCATCAGATAGTGTTGGATCTGATCTAACAAGGCATCGTGATCGTGTGGCGGGATCACCTGCACATGCAGCGTCATCACTGGCTTTTCGCCCACCATCCACACATGTACATGGTGCACATTGCGGACTTCCGGGATTTCCCGGCACATGCGGCGTTTCATTTCAGCAATATCCAGCGAAACGGGCGCACCTTCAAGTAATTCATTCACGCTGTCTTTCAATAATCGCCACGCGCTGCGTAGAACCAGAAGCGACACGAGTATCGAGAGAATGGGGTCCGCAGGTGTCCAGCCGGTCCAGATAATTATCAACGCGGCGACGATAGCGCCAACGGAACCCAGCAGGTCCCCAAGCACATGCAGTGCCGCTGCTCGCACGTTGAGGTTTTTCTCTTCACTACCGTGATGAAGTAGCCAGAAAGAAAGTATATTTGCCAGCAATCCCGCCACGGCAATCGCCATCATCATACCGCCTTCAACCGGACGCGGCGTGCGGAAACGTTCTATCGCCTCCCAGACAATCAAAATCGTAATCACCACCAGGGCGATGGCATTCACAAACGCCGCGAGCGTGGTCAATCTTAGCCAACCGAAAGTGTGGCGAATGGTGGGAGGACGACGTGAAAATTGCACGGCGAGTAGGGCGAAAAGCAGGGCGGCAGTATCGGTCAACATATGTCCGGCATCAGCCAGCAATGCCAGAGAACCGGAAAGAAAACCGCCAATGACTTCTACCAGCATAAACCCGGCAGTCACGCCGAAAGCATACAACAAGCGACGAGCATTATTATCTTCTGGCAGGTGTGGGGAAGTGTGTGAGTGCGCCATGACGAGTCATCCCTTAATTTATCTCACTTAACTTTATGACATCATACTTCTTTTAGAAGGGAAAAATTAAAAAGGAGAGCCTCCGCTCTCCCATTATCAGCCATATATCCTGGCTTACTGCGTAGTACCGTCGGTTTTGGTATCGACATCATTATTGATGCCATCACCGGTTTGTACCTTTTTATTGATGTCCGGGCAGCGACCGTCTTTGCACATGGTATTTTTGTGCTCTTCATCTTTGGTCATGCCGTCATTGTTCATGGATGAACCATTCGGATGCAGCATTGTGCCGCCCGAGTTGGTATTTACCCCGTTATTGTCGACGTTATTTGGCGCGACATTTTCACGGGCGTCCGGGGCAACCTGGCCCGCATCTGCCGCGGCGTTTGCCTGGCCGTTGTTGGTTTGCGCTCCACTATCGGCAGCCAGTGCGGCGCCGCTGGCAAGGCTTAGAGTGGCAGTCAAAAATAGTGTGGCCAGTTTTGTCATTTTCATAGGATGCTCCTGTTATGGTCGTTATGTCGGATAACCTCTTCCAACAGTGCATTTGCAGGTGAATATCAGGCAATGGTTTAAGATTTCAGCCAGGCAAAGAAATCCAGCAGAGAATCTTGAAATAATTAATAAACAAAGAAGTTACAGTTAGAAATTGTAGGAGAGATCTCGTTTTTCGCGACAATATGGCGTATTTCTTGCCGATTCCAGGATTATTCCGTCCATAGTGTAAAACCCCGTTTACACATTCTGACGGAAGATATAGATTGGAAGGATTGCATTCACCAAGATAAGTATGGCAACACTGGAACAGACATGAATTATCAGAACGACGATTTACGCATCAAAGAAATCAAAGAGTTACTTCCTCCTGTCGCACTGCTGGAAAAATTCCCTGCTACTGAAAATGCCGCGAATACGGTTGCCCATGCCCGAAAAGCGATCCATAAGATCCTGAAAGGTAATGATGATCGCCTGTTAGTGGTGATTGGTCCGTGCTCAATTCATGATCCTGTCGCGGCTAAAGAGTATGCCACTCGCTTGCTGGCGCTGCGTGAAGAGCTAAAAGACGACCTGGAAATCGTAATGCGCGTCTATTTTGAAAAGCCGCGTACCACGGTGGGCTGGAAAGGGCTGATTAACGATCCGCATATGGATAACAGCTTCCAGATCAACGACGGTCTGCGTATTGCCCGTAAATTGCTGCTTGATATTAACGACAGCGGTCTGCCAGCGGCGGGTGAGTTTCTCGACATGATCACCCCACAATATCTCGCTGACCTGATGAGCTGGGGCGCAATTGGCGCACGTACTACGGAATCGCAGGTGCACCGCGAACTGGCATCTGGTCTTTCTTGCCCGGTAGGTTTCAAAAATGGCACAGACGGTACGATTAAAGTGGCTATCGATGCCATTAATGCCGCCGGTGCGCCGCACTGCTTCCTTTCAGTGACCAAATGGGGTCATTCGGCGATTGTGAATACCAGCGGTAACGGCGATTGCCATATCATTCTGCGCGGCGGTAAAGAGCCTAACTACAGCGCGAAGCACGTTGCTGAAGTGAAAGAAGGGCTGAACAAAGCAGGCCTGCCAGCACAAGTGATGATTGATTTCAGCCATGCCAACTCGTCCAAACAATTCCAAAAGCAGATGGATGTGTGTGCTGACGTTTGCCAGCAGATTGCTGGTGGCGAAAAAGCCATTATTGGTGTGATGGTGGAAAGTCATTTGGTTGAAGGCAATCAGAGTCTGGAGAGTGGCGAGCCGCTGGCTTATGGCAAGAGCATCACCGATGCCTGTATTGGCTGGGATGATACCGATGCTCTGTTACGCCAACTGGCGAACGCAGTAAAAGCGCGTCGCGGGTAAGGTTTAATTATCGGATACGCCGCCAGAGTGGCGTATCCGATGAGTCACCGTAAGCCTGATAAGACGCGCAGCGTCGCATCAGGCAATGTGCTCCATTGTTAGCAACAAAAAAGCCGACTCACTTGCAGTCGGCTTTCTCATTATTAAACGAATGACGTTTACTTCGCTTTACCCTGGTTAGCGACAGCAGCTGCTTTCGCCGCGATCTCGTCAGCATTACCCAGATAATAGCGTTTCAGCGGTTTGAAGTTCTCGTCGAACTCATACACCAGCGGCACACCAGTCGGGATATTCAGCTCAAGAATCTCTTCTTCGCTCATGTTATCGAGATATTTCACCAGCGCACGCAGGGAGTTACCGTGTGCAGCGATGATTACGCGCTCACCGCTCTTCATACGCGGCAGAATGGTTTCATTCCAGTAAGGGATCACGCGGTCAATGGTCAGCGCCAGGCTTTCAGTCAGCGGCAGCTCTTTCTCGCTCAGTTTCGCGTAACGCGGATCGTGGCCCGGATAACGCTCATCATCTTTAGTCAGTTCCGGCGGAGTCACCGCAAAACCACGACGCCACTGTTTCACCTGCTCGTCGCCATACTTTTCAGCAGTTTCCGCTTTGTTCAGACCCTGCAACGCACCGTAGTGACGTTCGTTCAGTTTCCAGGATTTCTCAACGGGCAGCCATGCCTGATCCAGTTCGTCCAGCACGTTCCACAGGGTATGGATAGCGCGTTTCAGCACAGAGGTGTAAGCAAAGTCAAAGCTGTAACCTTCCTCTTTCAGCAGCTTACCTGCTGCTTTTGCTTCGCTTACGCCTTTCTCAGACAGATCCACGTCGTACCAACCGGTGAAACGGTTTTCTTTGTTCCACTGACTTTCGCCATGACGAACCAGAACCAGCTTAGTTACAGCCATATACTTACTCCTCAAATCATCTTTTAATGATAATAATTCTCATTATATTGCCGTGACGAAGCAACAGCAATGCTTACGCATAACCATAGCGAAAATAGTGTCGCAGTGTAAGGTTGTTGTGAATATTGAGTTGCAAATATGTCGGTATTTGCTGGTGATTTGAACAATACGAGGATAAAGCCCTCATGACGAGGGCTTAACATTACTCAGCAATAAACTGATATTCCGTCAGGCTGGAATACTCTTCGCCAGGACGCAGGAAGCAGTCCGGTTGCGGCCATTCAGGGTGGTTCGGGCTGTCCGGCAGAAACTCGCTTTCCAGAGCCAGCCCTTGCCAGTCGGCGTAAGGTTCGGTTCCCCGCGACGCTGTGCCACCGAGGAAGTTGCCGGAGTAGAATTGCAGAGCCGGAGCGGTGGTGTAGACCTTCAGCTGCAATTTTTCATCTGCTGACCAGACATGCGCCGCCACTTTCTTGCCATCGCCTTTGGCCTGTAACAAGAACGCGTGATCGTAACCTTTCACTTTGCGCTGATCGTCGTCGGCAAGAAACTCACTGGCGATGATTTTGGCGCTGCGGAAATCAAAAGACGTTCCGGCGACAGATTTCAGGCCGTCGTGCGGAATGCCGCCTTCATCAACCGGCAGATATTCGTCCGCCAGAATCTGCAACTTGTGATTGCGCACGTCAGACTGCTCGCCGTCGAGGTTGAAATAGACGTGATTAGTCATATTCACCGGGCAAGGTTTATCAACTGTGGCGCGATAAGTAATAGAGATACGGTTATCGTCGGTCAGACGATATTGCACCGTCGCGCCGAGATTACCCGGGAAGCCCTGATCGCCATCATCTGAACTCAGGGCAAACAGTACCTGACGATCATTCTGGTTCACAATCTGCCAGCGGCGTTTGTCGAACCCTTCCGGGCCGCCGTGTAGTTGGTTGACGCCCTGACTTGGCAACAGCGTCACGGTTTCACCGTCAAAGGTATAACGACTATTGGCGATACGGTTGGCATAACGACCAATAGAGGCCCCAAGAAATGCGGCCTGATCCTGGTAGCATTCCGGGCTGGCGCAGCCAAGCAGCGCCTCGCGGACGCTGCCATCGGAAAGCGGGATACGGGCGGAAAGTAAAGTCGCACCCCAGTCCATCAGCGTGACTACCATCCCTGCGTTGTTACGCAAAGTTAACAGTCGGTACGGCTGACCATCGGGTGCCAGTGCGGGAGTTTCGTTCAGCACTGTCCTGCTCCTTGTGATGGTTTACACACGTAAAAAGTCTCTTTAATACCTGTTTTTGCTTCATATTGTTCAGCGACAGCTTGCTGTACGGCAGGCACCAGCTCTTCCGGAATAAGCGCGACGATACAGCCGCCAAATCCGCCGCCGGTCATGCGTACGCCACCTTTGTCGCCAATCACAGCTTTTACGATTTCGACCAGAGTGTCAATTTGCGGAACGGTGATTTCGAAATCATCGCGCATAGAGGCATGAGACTCCGCCATCAACTCGCCCATACGTTTCAGGTCGCCTTGCTCCAGCGCGCTGGCTGCTTCAACGGTGCGGGCGTTTTCAGTCAGAATATGACGCACGCGTTTCGCCACGATTGGGTCCAGTTCATGCGCAACAGCGTTGAACTCTTCAATGGTGACATCGCGCAGGGCTGGCTGCTGGAAGAAACGCGCACCGGTTTCACACTGCTCACGGCGAGTATTGTACTCACTGCCAACCAGGGTACGTTTGAAGTTACTGTTGATGATGACCACAGCTACGCCTTTCGGCATGGAAACTGCTTTGGTCCCCAGTGAGCGGCAGTCAATCAGCAAGGCATGATCTTTCTTGCCGAGTGCGGAAATTAGCTGATCCATGATCCCGCAGTTACAGCCTACAAACTGGTTTTCTGCTTCCTGACCATTAAGCGCGATTTGTGCGCCGTCCAGCGGCAGATGATAAAGCTGCTGCAATACGGTTCCGACCGCGACTTCCAGTGAAGCGGAAGAACTTAACCCGGCACCCTGCGGCACATTGCCGCTGATCACCATGTCCACGCCGCCGAAGTTGTTGTTACGCAGTTGCAGATGTTTCACCACGCCACGAACGTAGTTAGCCCATTGATAGTTTTCATGCGCGACAATGGGCGCATCAAGGGAAAACTCGTCAAGCTGATTTTCATAATCGGCTGCCATTACGCGAACTTTACGGTCGTCGCGTGGTGCACAACTGATCACAGTTTGATAATCAATCGCGCAGGGCAGAACGAAACCGTCGTTGTAGTCGGTATGTTCACCAATCAAATTCACGCGGCCAGGCGCCTGAATGGTGTGAGTGGCAGGGTAGCCAAATGCGTTAGCAAACAGAGATTGTGTTTTTTCTTTCAGACTCATTTCTTACACTCCGGATTCGCGAAAATGGATATCGCTGACTGCGCGCAAACGCTCTGCTGCCTGTTCTGCCGTCAGATCACGCTGGGTTTCTGCCAGCATTTCATAACCGACCATAAATTTACGTACGGTGGCGGAGCGCAGCAGAGGCGGATAAAAGTGCGCGTGCAGCTGCCAGTGTTGATTCTCTTCGCCATTAAATGGCGCACCGTGCCAGCCCATAGAGTAGGGGAAGGAGCACTGGAAGAGGTTGTCATAACGACTGGTCAGCTTTTTCAACGCCAGCGCCAAATCGCTGCGCTGGGCGTCGGTCAAATCGGTGATCCGTAAAAGGTGGGCTTTGGGCAGCAGTAGCGTTTCGAACGGCCAGGCAGCCCAGTAAGGCACTACGGCTAACCAGTGTTCGGTTTCGACAACGGTACGGCTACCGTCTACCAGCTCGCGCTGAACATAATCCACCAGCATTGGCGATTTCTGCTCGGCAAAATATTTTTTTTGCAGGCGGTCTTCGCGCTCAGCTTCGTTAGGCAGGAAGCTATTTGCCCAAATCTGTCCGTGCGGATGCGGGTTAGAGCAGCCCATCGCCGCGCCTTTGTTTTCAAAGACCTGCACCCATGGGTACGTTTCCCCCAGTTCTGCGGTTTGCTCCTGCCAGGTTTTGACGATTTCCGTCAATGCCGCAACGCTCAGTTCTGGCAACGTTTTACTGTGATCCGGTGAAAAGCAGATCACCCGGCTGGTACCGCGCGCGCTCTGGCAACGCATCAAAGGATCGTTGCTTTCTGGCGCATCTGGCGTGTCAGACATCAGGGCCGCAAAGTCATTGGTAAAAACGTAAGTCCCGGTGTAATCGGGGTTTTTATCGCCAGTCACCCGCACATTACCTGCGCAGAGAAAGCAATCTGGATCGTGCGCAGGTAACACCTGTTTGGCTGGCGTTTCCTGCGCCCCCTGCCAGGGGCGCTTAGCGCGGTGCGGTGAAACCAGAATCCATTGCCCGGTGAGCGGGTTGTAGCGGCGATGTGGATGATCAACGGGATTAAATTGCGTCATGGTCGTTCCTTAATCGGGATATCCCTGTGGATGGCGTGACTGCCAGTGCCAGGTGTCCTGCGCCATTTCATCGAGTGTGCGCGTTACGCGCCAGTTCAGTTCGCGATCGGCTTTGCTGGCGTCCGCCCAGTAGGCCGGAAGGTCGCCCTCGCGACGCGGTGCAAAATGATAGTTAACCGGTTTGCCGCAGGCTTTGCTGAAGGCATTAACCACGTCCAGCACGCTGCTGCCGACGCCTGCGCCGAGGTTGTAGATGTGTACACCAGGCTTGTTCGCCAGTTTTTCCATCGCCACGACGTGACCGTCCGCCAGATCCATTACGTGGATGTAATCGCGTACGCCAGTACCATCTTCGGTCGGATAATCGTTACCAAAAATTGCCAGCGAGTCGCGACGGCCTACAGCAACCTGGGCAATGTACGGCATCAGGTTATTCGGAATGCCTTGCGGATCTTCGCCCATATCGCCCGACGGATGCGCGCCAACCGGGTTGAAGTAGCGCAGCAGGGCAATGCTCCAGTCCGGCTGGGCTTTTTGCAGGTCGGTGAGGATCTGTTCCACCATCAGCTTGCTTTTGCCATAAGGGCTTTGCGGTGTGCCGGTCGGGAAGCTTTCAACGTATGGAATTTTGGGCTGATCGCCATAGACGGTGGCGGAGGAGCTAAAAATAAAGTTTTTGACGTTAGCGGCGCGCATGGCGCTAATCAGACGCAGAGTACCGTTGACGTTGTTGTCGTAATATTCCAGCGGTTTTTGTACCGATTCGCCAACGGCTTTTAACCCGGCGAAGTGGATCACGGTGTCGATAGCGTGATCGTGCAGGATCTCGGTCATTAACGCTTCGTTACGGATATCGCCTTCAACAAACGTTGGATGTTTGCCGCCTAAACGCTCGATAACAGGCAGTACGCTGCGCTTACTGTTACAGAGGTTATCAAGAATGATGACATCATGACCGTTTTGCAGTAATTGCACACAGGTATGACTTCCAATGTAACCGCTACCACCGGTAACCAGAACTCTCATAATTCGCTCCATTAGGCTTATGGTATGAAATAACCATAGCATAACAAAGATGCGAAATGTGTGACATGGAATAAATTAGTGGAATCGTTTACACAGGAATTTAGCCGTTTTTTATGCGCGATTAAGTGATTATAAAACAGAGGGTTTATGAATGATTGCGCTTTTTATCTGAAAAAAAAGATGCGGTTTCATGCCTGGATGCGTCGAACCGTGGGCCGGATAACGCGTTTACGCCGCATCCGGCACAGCCAGCATTACAGACTTAGTTAATTTTGGTGAGTGTATAACGATAAAGGTCACCGTCCGGCACGAACTCCAGACGATGGGTAATACAGGCAGGCGCATCTTCAGCGTGGTGCGAAACAAACAACAATTGCGTTTCACCTTCGCTAATCAGCACATCAACAAAACGGCGGATAAGCTGGCGATTGAGCGGATCAAGCCCCTGCAATGGTTCATCGAGAATAAGCAACGTTGGATGTTTCACCAGCGCGCGGACGATCAGCGCCAGACGCTGCTGTCCCCAGGAAAGACTATGGAAAGGGGCGTCAGCCGTGCGTTTATCAATGCCGAGAATATCCAGCCACTGCTGCACCAGCTTTTGCTGGCGATCCGAAACGGCCTGATAAATGCCAATCGAATCAAAATAGCCAGAAAGGATCACATTACGCACGGTAGTGCTGACCCGGTAATCCAGATGCAAACTACTGCTGACGTAACCGATATGCTTTTTAATATCCCAGATGGTTTCGCCGCTGCCGCGACGTCGGCCGAAAAGCGTCAAATCGTTGCTGTAACCTTGCGGATGATCGCCAGTAATCAGGCTTAATAATGTCGATTTTCCCGCGCCATTTGGCCCGATAATTTGCCAGTGTTCGCCAGGATTCACCTGCCAGCTAAGGTTATTAAGAATGGGGCGATCGTTATAAGAAACCACGCCGTTGTTCAGCACAATGCGCGGTTCGTTGGCGGGTAAGGCGTGACGTGCTGAAGGTTCATCCGGCTCCGGCAGTTGCACACCTTCAAGCTGTTCGCTATGCGCCAGTTGCGCGACGAGTGCTTGCTGGAGCAGTTCCTCTTTAGCGCCAGTTTCCGCTAACGTGCAATCCGCCAGCACGCCAGCAAACTGGACAAATTCCGGGATCTCATCGAAGCGATTGAGCACCAGTACCAGAGTAATACCGGACTGATGTAACGAGGCGAGTAATTCTGCCAGCTGCTGACGTGAGGCAACGTCAAGACCATCGAACGGTTCATCAAGAATCAATAAGTCAGGCTTCGACATCAGCGCCTGACAGAGCAGGGTTTTTCGCGTCTCGCCAGTGGAAAGATATTTAAAACGTCGGTCGAGCAGGGCGGTAATGCCGAACTGCTGCGCCAGTTGCGCACAACGCGGTGCATCCTTAACTTCATCCTGAATGATCTCAGCCGTGGTGCGCCCGGTGTCATCTTCGCCAGGGCCGAGCATATCGGTGTTATTCCGCTGCCATTCGTCACTGACGAGCTTTTGCAATTGCTCGAAGGAGAGACGAGTGATGTGGGAAAACTGGCTTTGCCGTTCACCTTTCAAAAGCGGAAGTTCACCGGCCAGCGCGCGGGCCAGCGCCGACTTCCCGCTTCCATTCGAACCGACAAACGCCCAACTATCGCCCGCGTTTAACGTTAGCTGAGGCAATTGCAGCGTTTTTGTGTCGCTAAGACGAAACGTGCCTTGCAAAATTTGCAACGATGACATTTTATATCCCATTTTTTGCAGCGATTACTGACAGGGATACGTGTTTCATAACAAATTGTCAACACGCTTAGCACAGTGTGGCGATAATCACGCTGTCGGCATTAAAGTAGGCCGTGACATTCTGTCCTTGCTCAAGAGAAGCCGCTTCATTTACCGGCACCGTGGCGCACAAGGTTTGCCCGTCGGGTAGCGCCATTAATACTTCGCACTGTTCTGCGCCGCGCTCTATATGGCGAATAATGCCCGGCAATTGGTTGTCGGCACTCTGGGCTACGGTGTCATCCTGGGTAATGTTCACCCACGGCGCTTTCAGCAGAATCAACACTTCTTTGCCTTCATCCAGCCCCAGACGCGCGCCACTTTGCGCGGTAATCGCGACTTTTAAGCGTGTTTTGCCGTCGGCCAGTAAGACATCAACATGCTGTTGAACGTCATCATGATCGCGGGCTGTGATGGTACCGAACCACTGGTTACGGGCGCTGGTTTGCAGTGAAAAACGTGAGATCGCGGCCAGCAGGCTGTTCAGCGGCAGGGCGTCATCGTCACTTAACACATCAAAGGCTTTTTGCTGGATCTGGGCGAGAAGATCGTAAAGCTGAATCAGTCGTTGACCATAGCGGGTCAGCACAGCACCGCCACCGCCTTTTCCGCCCGTAGCGCGTTCAACCAGCGTATGCTCACTTAACTGATTCATTTCGTTAATGGCATCCCAGGCGCTTTTATAGCTGATACCGGCATCTTTCGCCCCCTGGCTGATGGAACCGGAAAGCGCGATGTGTTTTAGTAGCGAAATGCGGCGTGGGTCGGCAAAGAGCTTTTGTTGAAGCTTAAGGGTGAGAAGGATTTCGGCCTGCATAACAATGTCCTGGCAAAAATCTTATTGTGACGGAAAATGCGCGCCACGCAAAGCTGACCGCACAAAAGGGGAGTGCTTTTCTGTGCTTAACGGTTAGAATAGTCACAGGACTACATCTGGAGTTGACCATGTTAGAGTTATTAAAAAGTCTGGTATTCGCCGTAATCATGGTACCTGTCGTGATGGCCATCATCCTGGGTCTGATTTACGGTCTTGGTGAAGTATTCAACATCTTTTCTGGTGTTGGTAAAAAAGACCAGCCCGGACAAAATCATTGATTCCATGAATGCCCGCTGAGTCGGGCATTTTCTTTTTCTCAACTTCCTGCTTTTCCTGCCGATATTTTTTCTATCTACCTCTCAAAGGTTAACAATAACTGCTGGGAAAATTCTGAACTTACCGCTATATTGACGCCTACATAACGTTAAATAAAGGGGTTACAAATGGCTCGTAAATGGTTAAACCTGTTTGCCGGGGCGGCGCTCTCTTTCACTGTTGCTGGCAATGTGTTGGCGGATGAAGGGAAAATCACGGTTTTTGCCGCAGCATCACTGACCAACGCGATGCAGGATATCGCTACGCAGTATAAAAAAGAGAAAGGCGTAGACGTCGTTTCTTCTTTCGCCTCCTCTTCTACTCTGGCTCGTCAGATTGAAGCAGGTGCGCCTGCGGATCTGTTTATTTCTGCCGATCAGAAATGGATGGATTATGCAATTGATAAAAAAGGAATTGATACCGCCACGCGTCAAACATTGCTCGGCAATAGCCTGGTCGTTGTAGCACCGAAAGCCAGCGAGCAGAAAGATTTCACCATCGACAGCAAAACTAACTGGACCTCTCTGCTGAATGGCGGCCGCCTGGCGGTTGGCGATCCGGAACATGTTCCGGCTGGCATTTATGCGAAAGAAGCTCTGCAAAAACTGGGCGCATGGGATACGCTCTCCCCGAAACTGGCTCCGGCAGAAGATGTTCGTGGGGCGCTGGCGCTGGTCGAACGTAATGAAGCGCCGCTGGGTATTGTCTACGGTTCTGACGCAGTTGCCAGCAAAGGGGTAAAAGTGGTCGCCACTTTCCCGGAAGATTCGCATAAAAAAGTGGAATATCCGGTTGCCGTCGTGGAAGGGCATAACAACGCGACAGTGAAAGCATTTTACGATTATCTGAAGGGACCGCAGGCTGCGGAAATCTTTAAACGTTACGGATTTACAACTAAGTAATGATACTGACCGATCCAGAATGGCAGGCGGTTTTATTAAGCCTGAAAGTTTCTTCCCTGGCTGTGCTGTTTAGCCTGCCGTTTGGGATCTTTTTTGCCTGGTTACTGGTGCGTTGCACGTTTCCGGGCAAAGCTCTGCTCGACAGCGTACTGCATCTACCGCTGGTGTTACCGCCCGTGGTTGTCGGTTACTTGCTGTTAGTTTCTATGGGACGGCGCGGATTTATCGGCGAACGCCTGTAT
The DNA here is from genome assembly GCF_004212225.1 of Escherichia sp. E14V7. Lineage (NCBI taxonomy): Bacteria > Pseudomonadati > Pseudomonadota > Gammaproteobacteria > Enterobacterales > Enterobacteriaceae > Escherichia > Escherichia sp. E14V7. The sequence goes on along the minus strand of NZ_RHJJ01000014.1, from coordinate 154,999 downwards.
GACTGGTTTGGCATTACCTTCGCGTTTAGCTGGCGCGGCGCGGTTCTCGCTGCCGCAGTCATGTCTTTTCCGTTGATGGTGCGGGCGATTCGTCTGGCGCTGGAAGGGGTTGATGTCAAACTGGAACAGGCCGCAAGAACGCTGGGGGCCGGGCGCTGGCGCGTTTTCTTTACTATCACGTTACCGCTGACGTTGCCGGGAATTATCGTCGGTACAGTACTGGCTTTCGCCCGTTCGCTCGGTGAATTTGGCGCAACCATCACCTTTGTTTCTAACATTCCAGGTGAAACGCGAACCATTCCTTCTGCCATGTATACCCTGATCCAGACCCCAGGCGGTGAAAGTGGCGCAGCGAGACTGTGCATTATTTCTATTGCGCTAGCGATGATCTCCCTGTTGATTTCAGAATGGCTGGCCAGAATCAGCCGTGAACGGGCGGGGCGCTAATCATGCTGGAACTGAATTTTTCCCAGACCTTGGGCAACCATTGCCTGACCATTAATGAAACGCTGCCCGCCAATGGCATCACTGCTATCTTTGGCGTCTCCGGTGCCGGAAAAACTTCGCTGATTAACGCCATTAGTGGACTGACGCGCCCGCAAAAAGGGCGGATTGTCCTCAATGGTCGGGTACTAAATGATGCCGAAAAAGGTATCTGCCTGACGCCGGAAAAGCGTCGCGTTGGCTATGTGTTTCAGGATGCACGGCTGTTCCCGCATTACAAAGTGCGTGGCAATCTGCGCTACGGCATGTCGAAAAGTATGGTCGATCAGTTTGATAAGCTGGTGGCGCTTTTAGGCATTGAACCGTTGCTTGACCGTTTACCGGGCAGCCTGTCCGGAGGCGAAAAACAGCGTGTGGCAATTGGTCGGGCATTGCTGACGGCTCCGGAATTATTATTGCTGGATGAACCACTGGCGTCGCTGGATCTTCCGCGCAAACGCGAGCTATTGCCTTATCTGCAACGGCTGACGCGGGAAATCAACATTCCGATGCTGTATGTCAGTCATTCGCTGGATGAAATCCTCCATCTGGCGGACAAAGTGATGGTACTGGAAAACGGCCAGGTGAAAGCTTTCGGGGCGCTGGAAGAAGTGTGGGGCAGTAGCGTGATGAATCCGTGGCTGCCGAAAGAACAACAAAGCAGCATTCTGAAAGTAACGGTACTGGAACATCATCCGCGTTACGCAATGACCGCGCTGGCGCTGGGCGATCAGCATTTATGGGTTAATAAGCTGGATGAACCGCTGCAAGCCGCGCTACGCATCCGCATCCAGGCTTCCGATGTTTCTCTGGTTTTACAACCGCCGCAACAAACCAGCATCCGCAATGTGCTGCGCGCAAAAGTCGTCAATAGCTATGATGATAACGGCCAGGTGGAAGTGGAACTGGAAGTCGGCGGTAAAACGCTGTGGGCGCGAATAAGCCCGTGGGCCAGGGATGAACTGGCGATCAAACCTGGCCTGTGGCTATACGCGCAAATTAAAAGTGTGTCGATAACCGCCTGATTAAATCAGGTGGCTATAAATAAACTGGGCGATGCTGTCGGTGGTATTGTCACCAATCACGATATTGGCGCGTGCTTTTACCGCGTCATCGGCATTGCCCATCGCTACACCCGTTCCGGCAGCCTCCAGCATACTGATATCATTGAAGTTATCGCCGAATGCGACTACGTTTTCCATCGACCAGCCTTGCGCCTCAACCCATTTCGTCAGGCGTTTGCCTTTACTGTTGCCGCCGCGTGCAATATCAACCTGATCGTGCCAGGACCATTCACACTCCAGACCCAACTCATGTTCAACATGCTTACCAAAATGCTGTAACTGCGGCAGGTCATCGTGCGTCAGAGCGAACTTCCACACGGCGTTAACTTGTTGCGCCTTTTCAGCCAGAGAAGCGACTTGTGTGAAAGTCGGGCGCTGTTCCGGCGGCAAAGTCTGCGCCCAGTTAGACGTGCGAATGACATGTCCGGTCGGATGCTCATAGACCATTGCGTCATCCACATACATCAGACCGTGAATGTGGTGTTCATTCAGCATCTCAATGAGTTGCAGGGCTTTGTTAACGGGCATTGGATCGGCTTCAAGCACAGTTTTTGCATGATAATCATACAAATAGGTGCCATTACAGCAAATAGCAGGTGTATCCAGCGCCAGCGCCTGATAAAAAGGATGAATAGCGACGTGATGGCGACCCGTGACGATAATCAATTGGTAACCTGCTTCGCGAGCGCGGGCAAGCGCTTCAATCGATGAGGGAAGCAGAGTCTTTTTCGGGGTCAATAAGGTGCCGTCTAAGTCGAGAGCAATCACGCGTGTGGTCATGGCGTTTTCCAGATTAAGGTTAAGAATTTTCGTCTGCGCGAATGGTACACCGATACCACTATTGGACAAAATTCTGCGTTTTAATTCAGCATTCACCGCCAAAAGCGACTAATTTTAGCTGTTAAAGTCAGTTGCTAAATGCAAAGGAGCATTCATGAAGCAAACAGTTTATATCGCCAGCCCTGAGAGCCAGCAAATTCACGTCTGGAACCTGAATCATGAAGGCGTGCTGACGCTGACACAGGTTGTCGATGTGCCGGGGCAGGTGCAGCCGATGGTGGTCAGCCCGGATAAACGTTATCTCTATGTTGGTGTTCGCCCTGAGTTTCGCGTCCTGGCGTATCGTATCGCCCCGGACGATGGCGCACTGACCTTTGCCGCAGAGTCTGCGCTGCCGGGTAGCCCGACGCATATTTCCACCGATCACCATGGGCAGTTTGTCTTTGTAGGTTCTTACAATGCGGGTAACGTGAGCGTAACGCGTCTGGAAGATGGCCTGCCAGTGGGCGTTGTCGATGTAGTTGAGGGACTGGACGGTTGCCATTCCGCCAATATTTCACCAGATAACCGTACGCTGTGGGTTCCGGCATTAAAGCAGGATCGTATTTGCCTGTTTACGGTCAGCGATGACGGTCATCTGGTGGCGCAGGACCCCGCAGAAGTGACTACCGTTGAAGGGGCCGGTCCGCGTCATATGGTGTTCCATCCAAACGAACAATATGCATATTGCGTCAATGAGTTAAACAGCTCAGTGGATGTCTGGGAACTGAAAGATCCGCACGGCAATATCGAATGTGTCCAGACGCTGGATATGATGCCGGAAAACTTCTCCGACACCCGTTGGGCGGCAGATATTCATATCACCCCGGATGGTCGTCATTTATACGCCTGCGACCGTACCGCCAGTCTGATTACCGTTTTCAGCGTTTCGGAAGATGGCAGCGTGTTGAGTAAAGAAGGCTTCCAGCCAACGGAAACTCAGCCGCGCGGCTTTAATGTTGATCACAGTGGCAAATATCTGATTGCTGCCGGGCAAAAATCGCACCATATCTCGGTATACGAAATTGTCGGCGAGCAGGGGCTGCTGCATGAAAAAGGCCGCTATGCGGTAGGGCAGGGGCCAATGTGGGTTGTGGTGAACGCACACTAACCGCTGATTTACCCGGCGCTGAATCTCCTGCGCCGGGAGTATTAACCTATCTCCTGTAACGCGTGTCTCTGGCGTTCGACGATATTGGTCCACAAATTGTCTTTATCGTCAGTCCATAAATTAATCAGCAAGGCAAAAAAGCGTTCTGCTGCTGGAGAAAGTACGGCATCTTTACGGCGAATTATTCCCAATGTCCGACGTATAACGGGTTCCACCAATGGGATATCAATAATCGAAGAATAGGGCGCATGCGGCATTGCCAGGCCAGGAAGCGCCGAAATCCCCAGTCCCGCTTCCACCAATCCTAATGACGTCGAAAGATGACGCACTTCATAAAACCAGTCCAGTTTCCAGGGCTTATCGGACAATTTTTGCTCAATCAGCAGTCGGTTGCCGCTGGAGGAACGCACGCCAATCATTTTGTAACCTACTAACTCCTGCCATTCCACCAGCTGCTTTTTGGCCAATGGATGGTCACGCCGACAGGCCAGCACGAACGGCTCATTGACCAGTGGGGTAAAGTCAATGGATGAATTTGTGACATTGTTCATGTTTATGCCAAAGTCAGATTCATTGCACAGCACCGATTCCATGCAATTATTCGTGCCTTGTTCCAGAATCCGCACTTTAATATTGGGATACAGCTCATTAAATTTACCGATTGCCAGTGGTAAAAAATAAAATACCGCGGTCGGAATACACGCTAACGTCACCATACCACGATGATAAGCATTCATATCACGAATACTAAAAAGCGTTTCATCGAATTTCTTTATTAATTCCCGAGCTTCCGGGAGCAACCTTTTTCCTGCTTTTGTTAACGTAACCTTGCGAGTTGTACGCTCAAAAAGTTGAATGTGTAAATCTTCTTCCATCTTTTTTATTCTGCGCGTTAATGCAGGTTGCGTAATATTAAGTAATTTAGCAGCATTGTTAAATGAACTGGACTCTGCCAGCGTAACAAATGCCTTCATACTTGATAATTCATGCTTCATTATTACTCCGAAAAATGGAAGCGGTGCGTTTTAGTGATTTACAGTTAAACAGTTTAACTGCAATTTAATCACTTAAATTAATGAAAAAATGTTATTAATCGTGGAGCTAAAGTCATTAGAGATGCTTTGCCCTTAATGTAACCATATCGCAATAAGTTATGTTTTTAAATTGAGGGCATTATTATGAAAAAAATACCCTGCGTGATGATGCGAGGTGGAACCTCGAGGGGCGCGTTCCTGTTAGCGGAACATTTACCCGAAGATCAAACGCAGCGCGATAAAATATTGATGGCAATTATGGGTTCCGGTAACGATCTGGAAATAGATGGTATCGGCGGCGGTAATCCGCTGACCAGTAAAGTCGCCATTATTAGCCGTTCCGACGATCCGCGTGCTGATGTCAATTATCTGTTTGCTCAGGTTATCGTCCATGAGCAGCGTGTCGATACGACACCCAACTGCGGCAATATGCTGTCTGGGGTTGGGGCATTCGCTATTGAAAATGGTTTGATTGCAGCGACATCACCGGTCACCCGTGTGCGTATCCGCAACGTCAATACTGGTACGTTCATCGAAGCTGATGTGCAAACGCCAAATGGTGTTGTCGAGTACGAGGGTAGCGCCAGAATTGATGGTGTGCCAGGGACAGCCGCACCGGTCGCTCTCACTTTCCTGAATGCCGCAGGAACAAAAACCGGAAAAGTCTTCCCGACTGATAAACAGATTGATTATTTTGACGATGTTCCAGTGACCTGTATTGATATGGCGATGCCAGTCGTCATTATTCCGGCTGAATATCTGGGCAAAACAGGCTATGAATTACCGGCGGAACTGGATGCCGACAAAGCATTATTAGCCCGCATTGAATCTATCCGTCTGCAAGCGGGTAAAGCAATGGGCTTAGGCGATGTCAGTAATATGGTTATCCCTAAACCTGTGCTTATTTCTCCAGCGCAGAAAGGCGGGGCAATTAATGTGCGTTATTTTATGCCGCATTCTTGCCATCGCGCGCTGGCGATAACTGGCGCTATTGCCATTTCCAGTAGCTGTGCATTGGAAGGCACCGTCACCCGACAAATCGTCCCTTCTGTGGGGTACGGCAATATCAATATTGAACACCCCAGTGGTGCGCTTGACGTTCATTTAAGTAATGAAGGTCAGGATGCCACAACGTTACGTGCATCTGTTATTCGGACGACCAGAAAAATATTTTCCGGTGAAGTTTATCTTCCCTGAAAAATTTCGTTGTCGTGATAAGGACAATCAATAAAGGACTTCTGTATGAGTCATACAGAAAGAACAGGATTTTAAATGAATAAGAAATCGTTATGGAAGCTAATTCTGATATTAGCGATCCCATGTATTATTGGCGTTATGCCAGCCCCGGCAGGATTAAGCGAACTGGCATGGGTACTTTTTGGTATTTACCTGGCGGCGATTGTGGGGCTGGTTATCAAGCCTTTCCCGGAACCTGTCGTACTGTTAATTGCCGTTGCTGCCTCGATGGTGGTGGTCGGTAACTTATCTGACGGTGCGTTTAAAACCACCGCCGTATTAAGCGGTTACTCTTCAGGCACCACCTGGCTGGTGTTCTCGGCGTTTACCTTAAGCGCCGCATTTGTGACCACCGGCTTAGGTAAACGTATTGCCTATTTGCTGATTGGTAAAATTGGTAGCACTACCCTGGGTCTGGGTTACGTTACGGTATTCCTCGATCTGGTACTGGCTCCGGCAACACCGTCTAACACCGCGCGTGCGGGCGGCATTGTATTACCGATCATCAACAGCGTGGCGGTGGCTTTGGGATCAGAACCTGAAAAAAGCCCGCGTCGTGTCGGACATTACTTGATGATGTCCATTTACATGGTCACCAAAACCACCAGCTATATGTTCTTTACCGCAATGGCGGGGAACATTCTGGCGCTGAAAATGATCAACGACATTCTGCACCTGCAAATTAGCTGGGGGGGATGGGCGTTGGCCGCCGGTTTGCCGGGTATCATTATGCTGCTGGTCACTCCGCTGGTGATTTACACCATGTATCCGCCAGAAATTAAAAAGGTGGATAACAAAACCATCGCCAAAGCGGGCCTTGCTGAACTGGGACCGATGAAAATCCGTGAAAAAATGCTGCTCGGTGTCTTTGTGCTGGCGTTGCTGGGCTGGATTTTCAGTAAAACGCTCGGGGTTGATGAATCCACTGTGGCAATCGTTGTTATGGCGACCATGCTGCTGCTAGGAATCGTTACCTGGGAAGACGTGGTTAAAAATAAAGGCGGCTGGAATACATTAATCTGGTACGGCGGTATTATCGGTTTAAGCTCCTTATTATCGAAAGTTAAATTCTTCGAATGGTTAGCTGAAGTCTTTAAAAATAACCTGGCATTTGATGGTCATGGTAACGTTGCTTTCTTCGTTATTATTTTCCTTAGCATCATCGTACGTTATTTCTTCGCTTCCGGTAGTGCCTATATCGTTGCCATGTTACCGGTATTTGCCATGCTGGCGAACGTCTCCGGCGCACCGTTAATGTTAACTGCGCTGGCACTGTTGTTCTCCAACTCCTACGGCGGCATGGTTACTCACTATGGTGGTGCGGCTGGTCCGGTCATCTTTGGTGTGGGTTACAACGATATTAAATCCTGGTGGTTGGTCGGTGCGGTACTGACGATATTAACCTTCCTGGTGCATATCACCCTCGGCGTATGGTGGTGGAATATGCTGATCGGCTGGAACATGCTGTAAATATCCCTTCATTATCTTTCTGCGCACTTTCCTGTGCGCAGATATCTGGAGCATTTGATGATCAAGTTATCTGAAAAAGGCGTGTTTCTCGCCAGTAATAACGAAATAATTGCCGAAGAACATTTCACCGGCGAAATAAAAAAAGAAGAAGCAAAAAAAGGCACTATTGCCTGGTCAATACTCTCTTCTCATAATACGTCCGGAAATATGGATAAACTTAAAATTAAGTTTGATTCATTAGCCTCTCACGATATTACCTTTGTTGGTATTGTACAGACCGCTAAAGCGTCCGGTATGGAACGTTTCCCGCTGCCGTATGTGCTGACCAACTGCCATAACTCACTCTGTGCTGTGGGCGGCACCATTAACGGTGATGACCATATTTTTGGTTTATCGGCGGCCCAGCGTTATGGCGGTATTTTTGTGCCTCCGCATATTGCGGTCATCCATCAATATATGCGTGAAATGATGGCAGGCGGCGGCAAAATGATCCTCGGGTCAGACAGCCACACCCGTTACGGTGCATTAGGGACAATGGCAGTCGGTGAGGGCGGCGGCGAGTTGGTAAAACAGCTGCTTAATGACACCTGGGATATCGACTATCCGGGCGTGGTTGCGGTGCATCTGACCGGAAAACCTGCGCCGTATGTGGGGCCGCAGGATGTGGCGCTGGCTATCATCGGTGCCGTGTTCAAAAACGGCTACGTCAAAAACAAAGTGATGGAATTCGTAGGTCCCGGTGTCGCTGCGCTCTCTACCGATTTCCGTAACAGCGTTGACGTTATGACCACTGAAACGACCTGTTTAAGTTCTGTCTGGCAAACTGATGAAGAAGTCCATAACTGGCTGGCGCTGCACGGTCGCGGCCAGGATTACTGCCAGCTTAACCCTCAACCGATGGCGTACTATGATGGCTGCATCAGCGTTGATTTAAGTGCCATCAAACCGATGATTGCGCTGCCGTTCCACCCGAGCAACGTGTATGAAATCGACACGCTGAACCAGAATCTGACTGACATTCTGCGTGAGATTGAAATTGAGTCCGAACGCGTGGCGCACGGTAAAGCCAAACTCTCGCTGCTGGATAAAGTGGAAAATGGTCGCCTGAAAGTGCAGCAGGGGATTATCGCGGGCTGTTCTGGCGGTAACTATGAAAACGTTATCGCCGCAGCAAATGCGCTGCGCGGTCAATCCTGTGGTAATGACACCTTCTCGCTGGCGGTTTACCCGTCATCACAGCCGGTGTTTATGGATCTCGCCAAAAAAGGTGTGGTAGCCGATTTGATTGGTGCAGGCGCAATCATCAGAACCGCGTTCTGCGGCCCATGCTTTGGCGCGGGCGATACGCCAATCAACAACGGTTTGAGTATTCGCCACACCACACGTAACTTCCCGAACCGCGAAGGCTCTAAGCCAGCCAATGGGCAGATGTCAGCGGTGGCGTTGATGGACGCTCGCTCTATCGCTGCGACTGCGGCAAACGGTGGCTATTTAACCTCTGCCAGCGAACTCGGTTGCTGGGACAACGTGCCGGAGTACGCCTTTGATGTAACGCCGTATAAAAACCGTGTTTATCAGGGCTTTGTGAAAGGGGCGACTCAGCAACCGCTGATCTACGGACCGAACATTAAAGACTGGCCGGAATTAGGCGCGCTGACTGACAATATCGTCCTCAAAGTGTGCTCGAAGATCCTCGACGAAGTGACCACCACTGACGAATTGATTCCTTCCGGTGAAACCTCTTCGTATCGTTCAAATCCAATTGGTCTGGCGGAGTTTACCCTGTCACGCCGTGATCCGGGTTATGTTGGCAGAAGTAAAGCCACTGCCGAGCTGGAAAATCAGCGTCTGGCGGGGAATGTCAGCGAACTGGCAGAGGTGTTTGCGCGTATTAAGCAGATTGCTGGTCAGGAAAATATTGATCCGCTGCAAACTGAAATTGGCAGCATGGTCTATGCGGTCAAACCAGGCGATGGTTCTGCGCGTGAGCAGGCTGCGAGCTGCCAGCGAGTGATTGGCGGTCTGGCGAATATTGCCGAGGAGTACGCGACTAAACGCTACCGTTCTAACGTCATCAACTGGGGGATGTTACCGCTGCAAATGGCGGAGGCACCGAACTTTGACGTAGGTGATTACATTTACATCCCTGGCATTAAAGCGGCGCTGGATAATCCAGGTACGACATTTAAAGGTTATGTGATCCATAAAGATGCGCCGGTAACGGAGATTACGCTCTACATGGAAAGTCTGACTGCTGAAGAGCGCGAGATTATCAAAGCGGGTAGTTTGATTAACTTCAATAAAAACCGTCAGATATAAAAAGCACCATGTGAATGTAGGTCGCATCCGGCACTCATTGTCGGATGCGATGCTTGCGCATCTTATCCGACCTACAAATCGCATCGAGCCGTAGGCCGGATAAGGCGTTTACGCAGCATTCGGCACTTATTGTCGGATGCGATGCTGGCGCATCTTATCCGACCTACAAATCGCATCGAACCGTAGGCCGGATAAGGTGTTTACGCCGTATTCGGCACTTATTGTCGGATGCGATGCTGACGCATCTTATCCGACCTACGAATCGCATCGAACTGTAGGCCGGATAAGGCGTTCACGCCGCATCCGGCAAATAGTTAATAGCTCTTACTTCTTCGCCTCTGCAACCACTTTGCTACCCACGCCGCGGTTATTGTATTCCCACATGCGGTTGTAGTTAGTGTCATTCAGATTGCGCTGTACTTCGTCGCTATCGTCAACGCTGCCGGTATTACCCGCAAATGGACGATTGGAAATCACCGCATCGGCCCACGGTTTAGCCGTGTTAAAACCTTCGTTGATGGCGCTATCACGGATCACCACCTGACCGTTGGTATTAGCATCAACATCCAGCGAGCGGCCCAGTTGCGCCACGCCATCACCGGAAGCATTGAAACGGCTGTTTACGGCGAGGAAACCGTAATAGATGTTAGACAGCGTAGCCGGTGCAAACACATACGCTTCTTGCTGGGTACGGGAGTTAACCACGCGGAATTCGGTGTTATCGAACACCACCGCGCCGCGACCAGAAACGATATCCACATCCCCTTCAATGTAGCTGTTGGTCACCAGAGTACGCGGTTGACGATTGGTTTCCAGACGGTTTTGCACACCACTGTTGGTGACAAAAAAGGTGTTCTGACGACCGAGAATGTTGACGTTATTGATCTGCACTTTGTCGCCATCAGTACGCAGTGCCACCGCCGGATGGTTACCCGCATCTACGCTATCGCCCAGCGTGTTTTCGATGGTCAGGTTTTGCAGTTGCAGGCCATTGTTTTGTGACCAGAAGACCGCAGAACAGAGAACACCGATACTGTCGCTGCGTTTACTCTGGCAGCTATCGTACATATACCACGCTGGTTTACCTGGCATATATTTGCCGCGCGGGTTGACGTCGTGACGCCAGTCGGCAGGGCTCATGCCACCATCAAGGGAAAGCCCAATCTTCACATCAATCGGTTTTTCGCCTGTACCGTACAGAGTAATTCCACCCGGAGCGGCAGGGACATAGACCGTGCCTTCATACTCACCAGGCATCACGGCAATATACTGGCGCTTGTTGGTACGCTTGATAATTGCCGCATCCACCGCTGCCTGAATCGTGGTATGCGTTACACCTTGGGTACCCGCCGGGCCGACAACAAAGTCAGGTTGCGCAGGCAGGGTAATCGGGGAAGGATTCCACGCTGCCGCGCCTGGTGTCAGGGACGCAAAATAGTGTTGAGCATCGAAATTCTGCGCTTCTTTTGCCGACAGAATCGGGCGAGAAGAGGTACCAGGCGCGGTTTGATCTGAAGGACGTTGATCGGGCGGTGTTGAGCTACAGGCGGTCAGCGTCACGCCAAAAGCCAATGCCAGCGCCAGACGGGAAACTGAAAATGTGTTCACAGGTTGCTCCGGGCTATGAAATAGAAAAATGAATCCGTTGAAGCCTGCTTTTTTATACTAACTTGAGCGAAACGGGAAGGTAAAAAGACAAAAAGTTGTTTTTAATACCTTTAAGTGATACCAGATGGCATTGCGCCATCTGGCAGAGTGATTAACTAAACATCGCAGTAATCGAGGCGCTTGCCAGAGAGTGGAAATGAACGTTAAACCCGACCATCGCGCCGCTGGCTCCTTCATCGACATCAATACGCTCTACATCCAGCGCGTGAACGGTAAAAATGTAGCGATGGGTTTCGCCTTTCGGCGGCGCTGCGCCATCGTATCCGGTTTTACCAAAATCGGTACGCGTCTGCAAAACGCCGTCTGGCATTGCTACCAGACCAGAGCCAAACCCTTGCGGTAATACGCGGGTATCAGCGGGTAAGTTAACAACTACCCAGTGCCACCAGCCGGAGCCGGTTGGTGCATCCGGGTCGTAGCAGGTGACAACAAAACTTTTCGTTCCCGCAGGAACATCATCCCACGCCAGATGCGGTGAAATATTATCGCCATCGTAACCCATGCCGTTAAAGACATGACGATGCGGCAACTTATCGCCATCGCGCAGATCGTTACTGATGAGTTTCATGAACCCTCCTTTCTAGTTTGCAGAAAGTGTAGCCAGAAACCCACACGCTGACTTCCCGTTATTGGCAAAAAAATGTTTCATCCTGTACCGCTCGGTTAACTGCTGCGGTCAGACGCTGCAACTGTTGCGGGAGAATAATATAGGGCGGCATCAGGTAAATCAGTTTGCCAAAAGGCCGGATCCAGACGCCCTGTTCGACAAAGAATTTTTGCAGCGCCGCCATATTCACCGGACGAGTGGTTTCGACCACACCAATTGCTCCCAGCACACGCACATCGGCAACCATTTCGGCATCACGGGCGGGGGCAAGTTGCTCGCGCAGCTGTACTTCAATAGCCGCCACCTGTTGCTGCCAGTCGCCAGATTCGAGAATCGCCAGGCTGGCGTTTGCAGCCGCGCAGGCCAGCGGATTGCCCATAAAAGTTGGCCCGTGCATAAAGCAGCCGGCTTCGCCGTTACTGATGGTTTCTGCAACCTCGCGCGTGGTGAGTGTGGCGGAAAGGGTCATCGTGCCGCCGGTTAAGGCTTTGCCGAGACATAAAATATCTGGCGCGATCCCCGCGTGTTCACAGGCAAACAGTTTGCCGGTACGACCAAATCCGGTGGCTATCTCGTCGGCAATTAGCAAGATACCTTCACGGTCGCACATTTTGCGGATTCGTTTTAACCATTCCGGATGGTAGATGCGCATCCCGCCTGCGCCCTGGACAATCGGTTCAATGATCACCGCCGCGATTTCATGACGATGCGCCGCCATCAGGCGGGCAAAGCCCACCATATCGCGCTCATCCCATTCGCCATCCATGCGGCTTTGTGGAGCCGGAGCAAACAAGTTTTCCGGCAGATATCCCTTCCACAGGCTGTGCATTGAGTTGTCCGGATCGCACACCGACATCGCGCCAAAGGTATCGCCATGATAACCATTGCGGAAGGTCAGAAATCGCTGGCGCGCTTCGCCTTTGGCCTGCCAGTACTGCAACGCCATTTTCATCGCGACTTCTACCGCTACGGAGCCGGAGTCCGCGAGAAAAACGCACTCCAGCGGTTGCGGCGTCATCGCCACCAGTTTGCGGCACAGCTCAATGGCCGGCGCATGGGTGATACCGCCAAACATCACATGCGACATAGCATCAATTTGCGTCTTCATCGCCGCATTAAGCTGCGGGTGATTGTAGCCGTGGATCGCCGCCCACCAGGACGACATACCGTCAACCAGGCGTCTGCCGTCAGACAAAATCAGCTCGCAACCTTCGGCGCTCGCCACCGGATAAACCGGCAGCGGGGAGGTCATGGATGTGTATGGGTGCCAGATATGGCGTTGGTCAAAGGCAAGATCGTCCGTTGTCATAATCGACTTGTAAACCAAATTGAAAAGATTTAGGTTTACAAGTCTACACCGAATTAACAACAAAAAACACGTTTTGGAGAAGCCCCATGGCTCACCGCCCACGCTGGACATTGTCGCAAGTCACAGAATTATTTGAAAAACCATTGCTGGATCTGCTGTTTGAAGCGCAGCAGGTGCATCGTCAGCATTTCGATCCTCATCAGGTGCAGGTCAGCACGTTGCTGTCGATTAAAACCGGAGCTTGTCCGGAAGATTGCAAATACTGCCCGCAAAGCTCGCGCTATAAAACCGGACTGGAAGCCGAGCGGTTGATGGAAGTTGAACAGGTGCTGGAGTCGGCGCGCAAAGCGAAAGCGGCGGGATCGACGCGTTTTTGTATGGGCGCGGCGTGGAAGAATCCCCACGAACGCGATATGCCCTACCTGGAACAAATGGTGCAAGGGGTAAAAGCGATGGGGCTGGAGGCGTGTATGACGCTGGGCACGTTGAGTGAATCTCAGGCGCAGCGCCTGGCGAACGCCGGGCTGGATTACTACAACCACAACCTCGACACCTCGCCGGAGTTTTACGGCAATATCATCACTACGCGTACCTATCAGGAACGTCTCGATACGCTGGAAAAAGTGCGCGATGCCGGGATCAAAGTCTGTTCAGGTGGCATTGTTGGCTTAGGCGAAACGGTGAACGATCGCGCCGGATTATTGCTGCAACTGGCAAACCTGCCGACGCCGCCGGAAAGCGTGCCAATCAACATGTTGGTGAAGGTGAAAGGCACACCGCTGGCCGATAACGATGATGTCGATGCCTTTGATTTTATTCGCACCATTGCTGTAGCGCGGATCATGATGCCGACCTCTTACGTGCGCCTTTCTGCCGGACGCGAGCAGATGAACGAACAGACTCAGGCGATGTGCTTTATGGCTGGCGCAAACTCGATCTTCTACGGCTGCAAACTGCTAACCACGCCGAATCCAGAAGAAGATAAAGACCTGCAACTGTTCCGCAAACTGGGGCTAAACCCGCAGCAAACTGCCGTGCTGGCGGGCGATAACGAACAACAGCAGCGTCTGGAGCAGGCGCTGATGACCCCGGACACTGACGAATATTATAACGCGGCAGCACTATGAGCTGGCAGGAGAAAATCAACGCGGCGCTCGATGCGCGGCGTGCTGCCGATGCCTTGCGTCGCCGTTATCCGGTGGCGCAAGGAGCCGGACGCTGGCTGGTGGCGGATGATCGCCAGTATCTGAACTTTTCCAGCAATGATTACCTCGGTTTAAGCCATCATCCGCAAATTATCCGCGCCTGGCAGCAGGGCGCAGAAAAGTTTGGTGTAGGTAGCGGCGGTTCCGGGCATGTCAGCGGTTATAGCGTGGCGCATCGGGCGCTGGAAGAAGAACTGGCCGAGTGGCTGGGCTATTCGCGGGCGCTGCTGTTTATCTCTGGTTTTGCCGCGAATCAGGCCGTCATCACCGCGATGATGGCGAAAGAGGACCGTATTGTTGCCGACCGGCTTAGCCATGCCTCCTTGCTGGAGGCTGCCAGTTTAAGCCCGTCGCAGCTTCGCCGTTTTACTCATAACGATGTCGCTCATCTGGCGCGACTGCTTGCTTCCCCCTGTCCGGGGCAGCAACTGGTGGTGACAGAAGGCGTGTTCAGCATGGACGGCGATAGCGCGTCGCTTACGGAAATCCAGCAAGTCACGCAACAGCACAACGCCTGGTTGATGGTTGATGATGCCCACGGCACGGGCGTTATCGGTGAACAGGGGCGGGGCAGTTGTTGGCTGCAAAAGGTGAAGCCGGAACTGCTGGTAGTCACTTTTGGCAAAGGATTTGGCGTCAGCGGCGCGGCGGTGCTTTGTTCTGATAGCGTGGCGAATTATCTGCTGCAATTCGCCCGCCATCTTATCTACAGCACCAGTATGCCGCCCGCTCAGGCGCAGGCATTACGTGCGTCGCTGGCGGTCATTCGCAGTGAAGAGGGTGATGCACGGCGCGAAAAACTGGCGGCACTCATTATGCGTTTTCGTGCCGGAGTGCAGGGTTTGCCGTTTACGCTTGCGGATTCATGCAGCGCCATCCAGCCATTAATCGTCGGTGATAACAGCCGAGCGTTACAACTGGCAGAAAAACTGCGCCAGCAAGGCTGCTGGGTCACGGCGATTCGCCCGCCAACCGTACCCGTCGGCACTGCGCGACTGCGCTTAACGCTAACCGCAGCGCATGAAATGCAGGATATCGACCGCCTGCTGGAGGTGCTGCATGGCAACGGTTAATAAACAAGCCATTGCGGCGGCATTTGGTCGGGCAGCCGCGCACTATGAGGAACACGCAGATCTACAGCGCCAGAGTGCCGATGCCTTACTGGCAATGCTCCCGCAGCGTAAATACCCCCGTGTGCTGGACGCTGGCTGTGGACCTGGCTGGATGAGCCGCCACTGGCGCGAACGTCATGTACAGGTGACGGCCTTAGATCTCTCGCCACTTATGCTTGCGCAGGCACGCCAACAAGATGCCGCAGATCATTATCTGGCAGGCGATATCGAATCCCTGCCGTTAGCGACTGCGACGTTCGATCTTGCATGGAGCAATCTCGCGGTGCAGTGGTGCGGTAATTTATCCACGGCACTCCGCGAGCTGTATCGGGTGGTGCGCCCCGGAGGCGTGGTCGCGTTTACCACGCTGGCGCAGGGATCGTTACCCGAACTGCATCAGGCGTGGCAGGCGGTAGACGAACGGCCTCATGCCAATCGCTTTTTACCGCCAGATGAAATCGAACAGTCGCTGAAAGGTTTGCATTATCAACACCATATTCAGCCCGTCACACTGTGGTTTGATGATGCGCTCAGTGCCATGCGTTCGCTGAAAGGCATCGGTGCCACGCATCTTCATGAAGGGCGCGACCAGCGAATATTAACGCGTTCGCAGTTGCAGCGATTGCAACTGGCCTGGCCGCAACAACAGGGGCGATATCCTCTGACGTATCATCTTTTTTTGGGAGTGATTGCTCGTGAGTAAACGTTATTTTGTCACCGGAACGGATACCGAAGTGGGGAAAACCGTCGCCAGCTGTGCACTTTTACAAGCCGCAAAGGCTGCAGGCTACCGGACGGCAGGTTACAAACCTGTTGCCTCCGGCAGCGAAATGACAGTAGAAGGCTTACGTAATAGCGACGCACTGGCGTTGCAACGCAACAGTAGCCTGCAACTGGATTACGCCACGGTAAACCCTTACACCTTCGCAGAACCGACCTCGCCGCACATCATCAGCGCGCAAGAGGGCAGACCCATCGACCCCGTGGTTATGAGCGCCGGGTTACACGCGCTGGCACAGCAGGCAAACTGGGTACTGGTAGAAGGTGCAGGAGGCTGGTTTACGCCGCTTTCTGAGTCTTTCACTTTCGCGGATTGGGTAACGCAAGAACAACTGCCAGTGATACTGGTTGTGGGCGTGAAACTCGGTTGTATTAATCACGCGATGCTGACCGCACAGGCTGTACAGCAAGCCGGACTTACCCTTGCAGGGTGGGTAGCGAACGATGTCACTCCACCGGGCAAACGTCACGCTGAATATATGGCCACGCTCAAGCGGATGATTTCCGCACCGTTGCTTGGGGAGATCCCATGGCTTGATGAACCCCCTGAAAACGCGCTAACCGGAAAGTACCTCAATCTCACCGCATTGTTGTAGCAATATATTTGGTTAAATTGCGAGCGAGATCGCGTCGTCTGCTGCCTGCAATTCAACCAATTAAATTTCAAAAGAATTGAGAAAAAATATTTACCCCCACAATATGCGGTTAGTGTGGGAATTGCCCAGGCGGCAGGGCATACGGGCTGCAGGCAGTTATCCACTATTCCTGTGGATAACCATGTGCATTAGAGTTAGAAAACGTGATGCAAGCGAGAGAATACGCGGCTTGCACGCGAATTGACGCGAAAGAAGGCTTAAGGAAATATTTGTTATTTTTCAATTAATTATATAAAAGCAATGGCAGTCATGAAAGTGACATCTCTTGCCATAAATCCGTCATCAGCCATCTTGACAATTGTTAAAAAAGCCGTTGCTTTGGGGATAACCCCGCAAGCATGGAGTTTTATCTCGTCACTGAGCAAATTATGCTCATGATTGATACCTTCGTTGACGGTGTAACAGAAATAATGTGGCGTGAAACTGTTTTTTTATCCAGTATAATTTGTTGGCAATATTAAACACGACGAGTAAAATTACATACCTGCCCGCCCACTCCTTCAGGTAGCGACTCATGAGTAAACCGTTCAAACTGAATTCCTCTTTTAAACCTTCTGGCGATCAGCCTGATGCAATTCGACGCCTCGAAGAAGGGCTTGAAGATGGCCTGGCTCACCAGACTCTACTCGGCGTAACGGGCTCCGGGAAAACATTTACCATTGCTAACGTCATTGCCGACCTTCAGCGCCCGACGATGGTGCTGGCGCCCAACAAAACGCTGGCAGCCCAGTTGTACGGCGAGATGAAAGAATTTTTCCCGGAAAATGCGGTGGAATACTTCGTCTCTTACTACGACTACTATCAACCGGAAGCCTATGTGCCGAGCTCGGACACCTTCATTGAAAAAGATGCCTCGGTAAACGAACATATTGAACAGATGCGGCTTTCAGCGACCAAAGCTTTGCTGGAGCGGCGCGATGTGGTGGTAGTCGCCTCTGTTTCAGCCATCTACGGTCTGGGCGACCCTGACTTATATCTTAAGATGATGCTGCATCTGACGGTCGGCATGATTATCGATCAGCGCGCGATTCTGCGTCGCCTGGCGGAACTGCAATACACCCGCAACGACCAGGCGTTCCAGCGCGGGACTTTCCGTGTTCGCGGGGAAGTGATTGATATTTTTCCGGCGGAGTCCGACGACGTTGCGCTACGTGTTGAATTGTTCGACGAAGAGGTAGAGCGGTTGTCGCTTTTCGACCCGTTAACAGGGCAAATTATCTCAACCATCCCCCGCTTTACCATCTACCCGAAAACACACTACGTCACCCCGCGTGAACGTATTGTGCAGGCAATGGAAGAGATCAAAGAAGAGCTGGCCGATCGGCGCAAAGTGCTGCTGGCAAATAACAAGCTGCTGGAAGAACAACGCCTGACTCAACGTACCCAGTTTGATCTGGAGATGATGAACGAGCTGGGTTATTGCTCAGGCATTGAAAACTATTCGCGCTTTCTTTCCGGTCGTGGACCCGGTGAGCCACCGCCGACGCTGTTTGATTATCTCCCCGCCGATGGTCTGTTGGTGGTCGATGAATCCCACGTGACTATTCCGCAAATTGGCGGCATGTATCGAGGCGACCGGGCGCGTAAAGAGACGCTGGTGGAGTACGGTTTCCGCCTGCCATCAGCGCTGGATAACCGTCCGCTGAAATTCGAAGAGTTCGAAGCATTAGCGCCGCAAACCATCTATGTTTCTGCAACACCCGGTAATTACGAGCTGGAGAAATCCGGTGGCGATGTGGTGGATCAGGTCGTGCGTCCAACAGGGCTGCTGGACCCGATTATCGAAGTGCGGCCAGTGGCGACCCAGGTTGATGATCTTCTTTCAGAAATTCGCCTGCGGGCGGCAATTAACGAACGCGTACTGGTCACGACGTTGACTAAGCGGATGGCGGAAGATCTCACCGAATATCTGGAAGAACACGGTGAACGCGTGCGTTATCTTCACTCGGATATCGACACCGTCGAGCGTATGGAAATCATCCGCGACTTGCGTTTGGGCGAGTTTGATGTGCTGGTGGGGATCAACTTACTGCGCGAAGGTCTGGATATGCCAGAAGTTTCGCTGGTGGCGATCCTCGACGCAGACAAAGAAGGTTTCCTGCGTTCCGAACGTTCATTGATTCAGACCATTGGTCGCGCGGCGCGTAACGTCAACGGTAAAGCGATTCTCTACGGCGATAAGATCACCCCATCAATGGCGAAAGCGATTGGCGAAACCGAACGTCGCCGCGAGAAACAACAGAAGTACAACGAAGAACACGGCATTACGCCGCAAGGGCTGAACAAGAAAGTGGTCGATATCCTGGCGCTGGGGCAGAACATTGCCAAAACCAAAGCGAAGGGCAGAGGAAAATCGCGCCCGATTGTTGAGCCGGATAATGTACCGATGGATATGTCGCCTAAAGCGTTGCAGCAGAAAATCCATGAACTGGAAGGCCTGATGATGCAACACGCGCAAAATCTGGAGTTCGAAGAGGCGGCGCAAATTCGTGACCAGTTGCATCAGCTGCGTGAGTTGTTTATTGCGGCTTCGTGACAGGATAACGAAGAAGAGAGATGGCAAAAGCAAAATTGCCTGATGCGCTACGCTTATCAGGCCTACATGATCTCTGCAATACATTGAATTTGCGCGGTTTGTAGGCCGGATAAGGGTTCACGCCGCCACCGGCATGAACAACGTGTACTTTGTCTTCAATAGGAAGCCGGAACTTTCTTTCGGCTTCACGTTAACCTAAAGCCTGTAATGCTTTTTCCAGTGCGTTATGTAACAACTGGCGGTCATGACGATAAGGGATATCGCTGGCCTCCAGTACGTCCTGAATGACTAATCTGTCGTTAACTGTAGAAACATCGACCTTCGGCCCAACAATCACCGCATCAATCACCTTTTTACCGACATACTGCTCCATAATCGCCAGCTTGTTTTCAAGCTTCAGATTCGCCGCAGGCAGGCTTAATTCTCTTCCCAAATTGCCAATATAAACCATAGGGGCTGGCGTGCGGCGTAGTGCCTGCGCCATTTCCTCAAGCAGCAGGATTGGCATCAGGCTGGTATAAAAACTGCCTGGCCCGATAATTATCAGGTCAGCCTCATTAATTGCCAGCACCGCTTCACGGGTGGCAGGTACGTTGGGGGTTAACAGTAGTTCCTGAATCGGCGTAGTTAGCTGGTCGATGTTGACCTCGCCGTAAACTTCATGTCCCTGATCGTCAATGGCCATCAGATCAACGGGATGCTCTGACATCGGAATTAATTGCGCGTCCACTTTCAACAGATTACGAATTAAATTGATGGCTTCCAGAGGCCGCACGCTAAGGTGATCCAGCGCCTTTAACATCAAGTTTCCGAGATTATGACCGGAAAGCTCGCCATTGCCGCCAAAACGGTATTCAAACATCGCGGAGGCGACGCTCGGTTCCGTTATCAGTTGGTTGAGGCAGTTGCGCATATCGCCCCAGGCAATACCGCCTTCCGAGCGACGAATACGTCCCGTCGAGCCACCGTTATCCGTGGTGGTGACGATACCCGTTAAGCGAGAGCCTAATGACGAAAGTGATGAGAGAACGCGTCCCAGTCCATGCCCCCCGCCGAGAGCAACGACACGATCAAGGTCAGCCAGCGTACGATTGCGCATATACATTCCTGAAGTCAGATTATCCGCGCTACAGTAGCGCAAATTACGGGGAAACAGCAATTAGCCTGCCAATATTGAGGATACAACTCATGGTTTTCTACCCCCAAAGGACAATATTCGCTCTGCATCCCTGATGATGTATATCAAAGTAAAACCGCCATTTTCCCTTATTCTGTAGCGAAATAGGCCGATCATGACGCTATATATATGATTACATAGCGAAAAGGGTGAATGGTAAAAATCTCATTTACGCGCTAGTATCGGCATAACCACTAAACACTCTAGCCTCTGCACCTGGGTCAACTGATATGGTGCTTTGGCCGTGACAATGCTTTGAAAGGTTGCCACCAGGGCGAAGGAAGAAATGACTTCGCCTCCCGTATCTGGAAAGGTGTACATGGCTTCACAACTGACTGATGCATTTGCGCGTAAGTTTTATTACTTGCGCCTGTCGATTACCGATGTGTGTAACTTTCGTTGCACATATTGCCTGCCGGATGGCTACAAGCCGAGCGGCGTCACCAATAAAGGCTTTCTGACCGTCGATGAAATTCGCCGGGTTACGCGCGCCTTTGCCAGTCTGGGCACCGAAAAAGTCCGTCTGACAGGCGGAGAGCCGTCTTTACGTCGCGACTTTACCGATATCATCGCCGCAGTGCGGGAAAATGACGCCATCCGTCAGATTGCGGTCACCACTAATGGTTACCGTCTGGAACGCGACGTAGCGAACTGGCGCGATGCCGGACTGACGGGCATTAACGTCAGTGTTGATAGTCTCGACGCTCGTCAGTTTCATGCCATTACCGGCCAGGATAAATTCAATCAGGTAATGGCTGGCATCGATGCTGCATTTGAGGCGGGCTTTGAGAAGGTCAAAGTCAATACCGTGCTGATGCGCGATGTCAACCATCACCAGCTCGACACCTTTCTGAACTGGATCCAACATCGTCCTATCCAGCTGCGTTTCATCGAACTGATGGAAACGGGAGAGGGCAGCGAGCTCTTCCGTAAACATCACATCTCTGGTCAGGTTCTGCGTGACGAGCTACTGCGTCGCGGCTGGATCCACCAATTACGTCAACGTAGCGACGGTCCCGCGCAAGTCTTTTGTCATCCGGATTATGCCGGAGAGATTGGCCTAATTATGCCGTATGAAAAAGACTTCTGCGCCACTTGCAACCGCCTACGTGTCTCCTCCATTGGTAAACTCCATCTCTGCCTGTTTGGTGAGGGCGGCGTTAACCTGCGCGATCTGCTGGAAGACGATACCCAGCAACAGGCGCTGGAAGCGCGTATTTCAGCGGCGCTGCGGGAGAAAAAACAGACCCATTTCCTGCATCAAAACAACACCGGTATTACGCAAAACTTATCGTACATTGGCGGCTAAAACGTCAAAAGGAGAGATCAGATGAGTCAGGTAAGCACTGAATTTATCCCGACCCGTATTGCTATTCTTACGGTTTCTAATCGTCGCGGTGAAGAAGACGATACCTCCGGCCACTATCTGCGCGATTCGGCGCAGGAAGCGGGCCATCACGTTGTCGATAAAGCCATTGTGAAAGAAAACCGCTACGCCATCCGTGCTCAGGTATCTGCGTGGATCGCCAGCGACGATGTACAAGTGGTGTTGATTACTGGCGGCACTGGCCTGACGGAAGGTGATCAGGCTCCCGAAGCATTGCTGCCGCTGTTCGACCGTGAAGTCGAAGGTTTTGGTGAAGTGTTCCGTATGCTGTCGTTCGAAGAGATTGGCACCGCAACGTTGCAATCCCGTGCGGTAGCGGGCGTCGCTAACAAGACACTGATTTTCGCCATGCCGGGCTCGACCAAAGCGTGCCGCACCGCGTGGGAAAATATCATCGCGCCGCAGCTGGATGCCCGTACGCGTCCGTGTAATTTCCATCCACATTTGAAGAAATAAGTATGTCGCAACTGACCCATATCAACGCCGCTGGCGAAGCGCACATGGTGGATGTCTCCGCCAAAGCGGAAACCGTACGTGAAGCGCGAGCTGAAGCCTTTGTCACCATGCGTAGCGAGACGCTGGCGATGATCATCGATGGTCGCCACCACAAAGGCGACGTGTTTGCCACCGCGCGTATTGCCGGTATTCAGGCGGCAAAACGCACCTGGGATCTGATCCCGCTGTGTCATCCGCTGATGCTCAGTAAAGTCGAAGTCAATTTACAGGCCGAGCCAGAGCACAATCGGGTGCGTATAGAAACCTTATGCCGCCTGACCGGGAAAACCGGCGTTGAAATGGAAGCGTTAACCGCGGCCTCCGTGGCGGCGCTGACCATTTATGACATGTGCAAAGCGGTGCAAAAAGATATGGTGATTGGTCCGGTACGTTTGCTGGCAAAGAGCGGCGGCAAATCAGGTGACTTTAAGGTGGAAGCGGATGATTAAAGTTCTTTTTTTCGCCCAGGTGCGCGAGTTGGTAGGAACAGATGCAACCGAAGTGGCTGCGGATTTCCCAACCGTAGAAGCGTTACGCCAGCACCTGGCCGCGCAGAGCGATCGCTGGGCGCTGGCGCTGGAAGATGGCAAATTGCTGGCTGCCGTCAACCAGACGCTGGTGAGTTTTGAGCATCCGCTGAATGACGGCGACGAAGTGGCTTTCTTCCCGCCGGTAACCGGAGGTTAAGATGGCAGAAACCAAAATTGTTGTCGGACCGCAGCCGTTCAGTGTAGGGGAAGAGTACCCGTGGCTGGCGGAGCGTGACGAAGACGGTGCAGTGGTCACGTTTACCGGTAAGGTGCGCAACCATAACCTGGGAGACAGCGTCAAAGCATTAACCCTCGAACACTATCCGGGAATGACAGAAAAAGCACTGGCGGAAATCGTTGATGAAGCGCGTAACCGCTGGCCGCTGGGGCGCGTTACGGTAATTCACCGCATTGGTGAATTATGGCCGGGTGATGAAATTGTTTTTGTCGGTGTTACCAGTGCGCATCGCAGCAGTGCGTTTGAAGCCGGGCAGTTTATTATGGACTATCTCAAAACCCGCGCACCGTTCTGGAAGCGCGAAGCCACGCCGGAAGGCGACCGCTGGGTCGAAGCCCGGGAGAGCGATCAGCAGGCGGCAAAACGCTGGTAGTTTTTAGCAGGCCGGATACCGCACAGCTGCATCCGGCAATTTCACCGCTCAGTACATGCTTTCACGCTGCGTCGATGCACAGCCCCATCATTTGCAGTATCCTTTAGATATTCCTTATATCTTCAGGAGAAAGTCATGGACAGATTCCCACGTTCTGATTCAATCGTACAAACCCGAACTGGCCTGCAAACCTATATGGCACAGGTCTATGGCTGGATGACAGTAGGCTTGCTGCTTACTGCGTTTGTTGCCTGGTACGCGGCTAATTCCGCCGCCGTTATGGAGCTGTTATTCACCAACCGAATCTTTTTAATTGGTCTGGTAATAGCACAATTAGCTCTGGTTATTGTGTTATCAGCGATGATTCAAAAGCTGAGTGCAGGTGTGACAACCATGCTCTTTATGCTTTATTCAGCGCTGACGGGCCTGACGCTTTCCAGTATTTTCATTGTCTATACCGCGGCCTCTATCGCCAGCACTTTCGTCGTTACTGCCGGGATGTTCGGCGCAATGAGCCTGTACGGTTACACCACCAAACGCGATTTAAGCGGCTTCGGCAATATGCTGTTTATGGCGTTGATCGGCATTGTGCTGGCTTCGCTGGTCAACTTCTGGCTGAAAAGCGAAGCGTTGATGTGGGCGGTCACCTACATCGGCGTGATTGTCTTTGTCGGATTGACGGCGTATGACACTCAGAAATTGAAAAATATGGGTGAGCAGATTGATACCCGCGACGCGTCGAACCTGCGTAAATACTCCATTCTTGGCGCATTAACCTTGTATCTGGACTTCATCAACCTGTTCCTGATGTTGCTGCGAATTTTTGGCAATCGTCGTTAATTCTTTTTTTACCATCAATATCCCGGCCATGTGTCGGGATTTTTTTTCTTACTAAAAACGACACTTAACAAGTACCAGGTATAAAATACGCCTTATGGCCGAGCGGAAGTGTTTTTCGTATCCATAAATACAAAGTATTTTGTATGCGTGGTTTTAAATTTATTCATGATGAATATTAATATTTTTCTATAAGGATAACTAAAAGAATGGAATCATACTCGCAAAACAGCAATAAATTAGATTTTCAGCATGAGGCCAGGATATTAAACGGTATATGGCTCATTACCGCTTTAGGTTTGGTGGCAACCGCAGGGCTGGCCTGGGGAGCTAAGTATCTCGAAATTACGGCAACCAAATATGATTCACCACCAATGTATGTCGCCATAGGGTTATTATTACTTTGTATGTATGGCTTAAGTAAAGATATCAACAAGATAAATGCGACCGTCGCAGGCGTAATATATCTGTTTTTACTCTCTTTGGTAGCGATTGTCGTTGCGAGTTTAGCGCCTGTATCTGCCATTATTGTCGTGTTCAGCACTGCGGGATCGATGTTTTTAATCAGTATGCTGGCAGGTCTATTATTTAAATTTGATCCTGGTTCTCACCGTTTCATCATTATGATGACGTTGACAGGGTTGGCCCTGGTGATCATCGTAAATGCGGCATTAATGAGTGAACGGCCCATTTGGGTAATAAGTTGCTTAATGATTGTGTTATGGTCAGGCATTATCTCACATGGACGAAATAAGCTCCTTGAACTGGCGGGGAAATGCCATAGTGAAGAGTTGTGGAGTCCGGTTCGTTGCGCTTTTATAGGCGCATTAACACTCTATTACTATTTTATCGGCTTCTTTGGGATACTTGCAGCAATAGCGATAACGCTTGTCTGGCAAAGGCATACGCGGTTTTTTCATTAGTCGTAAAAAATAGGTAAGTTTCTTTTTTGGAAAAATGCGTGTTAATCGTTTTTATATAACCTCATGAATAAAATCGTGAAGAAATGTAATGAGGTTGATGCGCTATGCTTAGCTGGTACTGACTGGAATTGTAAACTATTAACTTAGTCCGGTTGTGTAGGGCGGATAAGGCGTTCACGCCGCATCCGCCATGAACAAATAGCACTTTGCTAACAATCTGCACAAACCAAAAGAACTTAACCGAACTTCACATCGCCGCTTCATTTTTCGCTCGTAGCTTCTTCGCCTGGCTTTCCAGCAACAGGTAACAGATCAGCGCCAGCAGCAGCGGGATAAAGTAATACAACACACGGTAAGCGAGTAGGGCGGCGATAATTGTGCCTTTGGAGGTATGCTCCCCAGCCAGTAGCGCGATAAACACCGCTTCCAGCACACCAATTCCCGCCGGAATATGCACGATGACGCCAGCAATACTACTAACCAGCAACACGCCCAGTACAAAGAAATAGTTCACGCTTTGACCGAGTAACAGCCAGATAATCGCTCCCATTACCATCCAGTTAACGCTGGAAATCAGCATCTGGGCGAGGGCGAATTTCCATGAAGGCAGCACCAGCTTTTGCCCTTTGATGGTCATATGGCGGTGCTTCGCGAAAGCGCAAAACCACAAATAAACCGCGATAATCATCAGTAAGCCAATGCCGAGAATACGCAGTGTAGTTTGATCGACATACCAGTGATCCGGCAGTTCCACCACGCCTGCGGTAAAGATAATCCCTGCCAGTAAAATATAGCCCAGCCAGTTGGTGGTAATACTGAGCGAGAAAATTCGTGTAATAGTGCTGCCCGGTAACCCTAGCCGGGAGTACAAACGGTAGCGCATACCAATGCCGCCGACCCAGGTACTGAGCGTCAGGTTGAAGGCATAGCAGATAAACGACACCAGCATCACCTGGCGTTTCGCCAGTTTGTGACCGCAGTAAAAGCGGGCGAGCAGGTCATAGCAGCCGTAAATCAGATAACTGACGACCACCAGCCCGACCGCACTGAGCAGCGCAACGCGATTGTAGTCGCGGATGACCTTCCAGACCTCTTCCCAGTCCACTTTTTTGGCGTAGACCACCAGCAACACAATCACCGCGATAAAAAACAGCCATGTGAGGATCTTCTTTGCTAAGCGCCAGCGCGGATGTGATTTACTCATCAGGGCTTCATCCCTGAACTTTCAGTTTCGACCCGATCCTGCGTTTCCATTGTCGGTTGGGCGGGCGGATCAACTTGCGCCAGATGTGGCGTGTGCGCCGGAAGCCAGCCCACCAGCGCCGGGAAGTGGCGTAAAAAGTGGAACGCCAGCACGCTTTTGGTCAGGTTCCACCAGGTGCGTTTCGGCAGCATGGTCTCATCGACCTGCTGACAATCTGCGGCGATAATGCCGTTCAGATTATCGCGCAGCGTCTGGTTAAAATTACGATCGTGGATGATGACATTTGCTTCGAGATTCAGCGACAAACTGAGCGGATCGAGATTACTGGACCCTACCGTCGCCCAGTGGTCGTCCATCAATGCCACTTTGCCGTGGAGCGGGCGGCGACGGTACTCAAACACCTGAACGCCGCCTTTAACCAGATAGTTATACAGCAAGCGCGCACCGACTCTGACAATCGGCATATCCGGTTCGCCCTGAATGATCAGTTTGATCCGCACCCCGCGCCGTGCCGCTTTACGCAAGGCGTGTAAAAATCGATAGCCGGGGAAGAAGTAGGCGTTGGCAATAATCACTTCCCGCCGCGCCTGAGTGAGCATTTTCAAATAGTGGCGTTCGATATCACTGCGATGTTCTTCGTTATCGCGCCAGACCAGCAATACCTGCGCTTCTCCCGGCTGGCGGTTCTCTTCCGCTTTGTGATGACGTCGCCACCAGCGTCGGGCCGCGCTCTGTCCTGGCAGGTTTTCCAGCTCAAACTGGAGAATATCTTCAACAATCGGCCCTTCAAGGCGTACCGCGTAATCCTGTTTGGCCTCTGGACCGTAGCTGGACATATGCTCGGCGGAGTAATTCAGCCCGCCAATAAAGGCGATACGCGCGTCGATCACCACAATTTTGCGATGCATCCGGCGAAACACATTGGTGCGCATACCAAAAAGGCGAGGGCGGGGATCGTAATAACGAAATACCACGCCAGCAGCAGTCAGTTCATTGACAAACTCATCGCTGAGATCCGGCGAACCGTAGCCATCCAGCAAGACTTCCGCCTTTACCCCACGTTGCGCAGCTGCCAGTAGCGCCGCATGCAGCTGTTTGCCGACGTCATCCTCAAACCAGATAAACGTTTCAAGAATGATGCGTTCTTGCGCCTCGCCAATCGCCTTAAACACCGCGGGATAATATTGCTCGCCGTTTTCCAGCAACTGGATCTTATTGCCTTCGCGCCAGCTACATTTCATAAATGAATCTCCGCACTTAAAGGGGCATGATCAGAAAGGTGTCGCCATGTCCGCAGCGGCAACGCGGTTGGCGCGCTGGCGCTGGCATTTTTGACGTAGATCCTGTCCAGTCGTAGTAGAGGAAATTGCACCGGAAACGTGCGCGCCGGGCGTCCGTGGGCGCGGGTAAAAATCTCATCCAGTCCGGCCTGCACTTTTAACGGATGATTAGCTTTTTGCCGCCAGTCGTTGAAATCACCCGCTACCAATACCGGTTCGCCGTCCGGCAGCTCATTCACCCATTCGGCGAGCATCGCAATCTGCGCCTGACGGTGCGCCTCACGCAGGCCCAAATGTACGCACATCACATGAATCGCTTTCCCGGTCATCGGCGGCACAATGCGGCAGTAGAGCACGCCGCGCTTTTCCGCACCATCAACCGAAACATCACGATTCTCATAATGTTCAATGGGATAGCGTGACAGTATGGCGTTGCCGTGATGCCCTTCCGGATACACAGCATTGCGACCGTAGGCAAAATCGCTCCACATTGTGTCGGCGAGAAACTCGTAGTGCGAGGTATCGGGCCAGTTTTCCACATGCAGCGGATGAACTTCGTGTGCGCCCATCACTTCCTGCAGGCAAACAATATCGGCGCTGACGGTGCGCACGGCGTCGCGAAGTTCCGGCAAAATGAAGCGTCGGTTAAACGCGGTAAAGCCTTTGTGAATATTGATGGTGAGTACCTTGAACGAAAAGTGTTGTGTTTGATCGGGCATAATTTTCCCGTTTTGGCCTCTTATCTCATTGAAATAGTGTAGTCGGCGTCACAAAAAGGTGCGGTCTTACGGAATTTTCCGTAAAGTTCGGTACTCTGAGTAAGTAGAGATAAATTCTTCAGGAGAGAAGCCATGAAGTGGCAACAACGTGTTCGTGTCGCAACTGGCCTAAGTTGCTGGCAGATTATGTTGCATTTACTGGTAGTGGCGCTGCTGGTGGTGGGCTGGATGAGTAAAACTCTGGTTCACGTCGGCGTGGGATTATGCGTGCTGTATTGTGTCACCGTGGTAATGATGCTGGTGTTTCAGCGTCACCCCGAGCAACGCTGGCGTGAGGTGGCGGATGTGCTGGAAGAGCTGACCACCACCTGGTATTTTGGCGCGGCGCTGATTGTGCTGTGGTTGCTGTCCCGCGTACTGGAAAATAACTATTTGTTGGCCGTTGCAGGGCTGGCGATCCTTGCCGGCCCGGCGGTAGTGTCTTTGCTGGCGAAAGATAAGAAGCTACATCACCTTACGTCTAAACATCGCGTACGCCGCTGACCCTGTCGTGGCCGTTATCACCAGTAGCGGCCACAAACTGTTCCACACAATATCCAGACTCGCATCCTTCAAATAAATCTGCTTGGTAATGTCCGTAAAGTGGCGGATAGGGTTAATCCACGTCAGGTTTTGCAGCCATACTGGCATGTTCTCCACCGGCGAAACGTAACCGGAAAGCAGAATGGCGGGCATCATAAAGACGAACACGCCGATAAACGCCTGCTGTTGCGTTGAACAGAGTGATGAAATCAACAGACCGAATCCCACCAGCGATAAACCGTAAATCACCATCGTAAAGTAGAACAGCGCCAGCGATCCGGCGAAGGGGATTTGATACGCCCAGATACCAATCGCCAGCACAATAGTGGCCTGGAAGGTGGCGACAATTAATGCCGGTACGGCTTTGCCGATGAATATCTGCCAGGTGGTGAGCGGCGAAACCAGTAGCTGATCGAGCGTTCCCTGTTCACGTTCGCGGGCGACAGAAAGTGAAGTGACGATCATTACGCCGATAGTAGTGATCATGGCGATCAGCGACGGCACCACAAACCATTTGTAGTCGAGATTCGGGTTATACCAGTTGCGTACCACCAGCTCGCTGTTGTTGGGTTTCGGTTTTCCTTCCAGCAGCTCCTGCTGATAATTTTTGACGATCTGTTGCAGGTAGTTGGCGGCAATTTGCGCACTGTTGGAGTTACGCCCGTCGAGGATCAACTGCAACGGCGCGGTCTGGAAGGTATCCAGTTTGCGCGAGAAGTCAGCCGGGAAACGCACCAGCAGTAGCGCCTTTTGTGTGTCGATGGTCGGGCGGATCTCCTGCGGGCTTTTCAGCAGCAGCACATGGGTAAAGGCGCTGGCGCGGGCAAAACGTTGGGTCAGCTCCACCGAATGCTCGCCGTTATCTTCATCGTAGATGGCGATGGTGGCGTTGGTCACTTCCAGCGTGGCGGCGAACGGGAACAAAATCACCTGAATCAGCACGGGTAAAATCAGAATCGCGCGGGTTTGCGGTTCGCGCAGCAGCGACTGCAACTCTTTGCGGATTAACGTCCATAAGCGATGAAACATGCTCTTCTCCCTAATCCAGCCGACGTTTGGTTTTCAGCCACGTCAGGCCGATAAACATCACCGCCGAAGCGATCAAAAACAGCACGTTTACCACCAGCACCACTGGAATATTCCCGGCGAGGAACAGGCTTTGCAGGGTGCTGACGAAATAACGTGCGGGAATAATGTACGTCACCGCACGGATCACCGCGGGCATACTGTCTATCTGAAATATAAAGCCGGAAAGCATAATCGACGGCAGGAAAGCGGCGTTCAGTGCCACCTGAGCGGCGTTGAACTGGTTGCGGGTAATTGTGGAAATCAGCAGCCCCATCCCCAGGGTACTGAGCAAAAACAGACTGGTAATAAAAAACAGGATCAACAGCGAACCGCGATACGGCACGCCGAGAATAAACACCGACACCAGCATACACAGCAACATCGCCAGCATCCCGAGAAAGTAATAAGGGATCAGCTTACACAGCAGCAGCTCCGTGCGGGTAATCTCCGTAGAGAGCAAAGCCTCCATGGTTCCGCGTTCCCATTCTCGCGCCACCACCAGCGAGGTGAGAATCGCGCCGATGACCGTCATGATAATGGTCACCGCACCGGGGATAATAAAGTGCTGGCTTATCGCCGCCGGGTTAAACCAGTAGCGGGTTTGTACATCAATAAGCGGTTCAAAAGTCTGCCCGTTGTCCTCCGCTCGCTGCATTTGCCAGATCTGCCAGATCCCTTCGACATACCCCTGCACAAAGTTAGCGGTATTCGGCTCACTGCCGTCGGTGATCACCTGAATCGGTGCGGTGGCGTTGGCGCGCTCCATCTGTTCGGCGAAATCCACGGGAATAACCACCAGACCGCGAATTTTCCCCGCCTGCATTTTGGCGATCAGTTCCTGACGGTTATCGCTGATGGTGGCGTCGATGTAGGGCGAACCGGTCATGGTGTGGGTGAAATCCAGCGCCGCTTCGCTACGCTGTTCCAGTAAAATCCCGACCCGCAGCTTGCTGGAGTCGAGGTTAATGCCGTAACCAAAAATAAACAGCAGTAGCAGTGGGATCACTACCGCAATCAGCCAGCTACTCGGATCGCGAACGATCTGCCGCGTCTCTTTGACGCACAGCGCCCGCACGCGACGCCAGGACAGGATCGGATTACTCATTGCTATGCTCCTTATCCCAGTCGTGGATCAGTTGAATAAAAGCCTGCTCCATAGTGGGATCGGGTTGCTCATCGTTAGCCGACTGTGCTTTCAAATCATCCGGCGTGCCGCTGGCGATTAATTTCCCACGGTACACCAGGCCGATGCGGTCGCAATATTCCGCTTCATCCATAAAGTGGGTGGTGACCATCACCGTGACGCCTTTCTCTACCATGCTGTTGATGTGCAGCCAAAATTCACGGCGGGTGAGGGGATCAACGCCGGAAGTCGGTTCGTCGAGAAACAGAATGTCCGGTTCATGCATCAGCGAACAGGCCAGCGCCAGCCGCTGTTTAAAACCTAATGGCAGTTCATCGGTCGCGTGGGAGGCGATACTTTTCAGGCCGAACGCCTCGCTCATACGGGAGATTTTTTCGTTCTGCGCCCGACCGCGTAAGCCATAAACACCAGAAAAAAAGCGTAAATTCTGTTCGACCGTCAGGTTGCCGTAGAGCGAAAATTTTTGCGCCATATAGCCGAGATGCTGGCGCGCTTTACCAGAACTCTCTTTCAGATCCATCCCCAGCACCAGCGCCTGACCAGAGGTCGGCACCAGCAAACCGCACATCATCTTAAAGGTGGTCGATTTACCCGCGCCGTTTGGCCCGAGCAAACCAAAAATCTCCCCACGTTTAACGGCAAAATTGACGTGATCGGTAGCGGCAAAATCACCAAATTTCTTGGTCAGCTCTTTCGCTTCGATCACCGTCTCGCCAGGTGTACCTTCCACCGTATGTAATATTGCGCCCAGCGGCGATTCCGAGGTTCCGGCACCGCCCAGCAAATCGATAAACGCATCTTCAAAGCGAGGCGTGGTTGGGTTGATGTCGATTTCCGGCATCCCGTCGGCGCGGCGAATATCGTCTGGCGTGGCCTCTTTTTTGAGGATCAGGCGTACCGATTTCCCCTGAATCATGCCGTCGCTGACCTGTGGCAGTTTCAAGGTGCGCTGCAATAATGTGCGGTTGCCTTCGTGCGGGCTGGTCATCAGAAAGCTACGTCCGGCCATGGTTTGCGTCAGGGCCGTCGGTTCTCCCTGATACAGCAGCTCGCCTTCGTTCATCAGTAACACGTCACGGCACTGCTCGGCTTCGTCGAGATACGAGGTGCTCCAGAGGATTAACATCCCTTCGCCCGCCAGCTCATGCACCATCTGCCACAGTTCGCGCCGTGAGATAGGGTCAACGCCGACGCCGGGTTCATCGAGTAGCAATACTTTAGGCTCGCCCACCAGGGTACAGGCCAGGCCGAGTTTTTGCTTCATCCCGCCGGAGAGCTTGCCCGCCAGGCGTCCGGTAAACGGGCCAAGAGACGTAAACTCCAGCAGGCGAGCAAAAGTTTGCTTCCGCGCTTCACCGGTGACGCTGCGCAAATCCGCGTACAGATTGAGATTCTCCATCACCGTGAGATCTTCATACAGACCGAATTTCTGCGGCATATAGCCGAGCACGGCGTGCAGCGCAGCGTCGTTTTTGATCGGATCAAAGCCAATCACCGTGGCGCTGCCGCTGTCGGGTTTCAGTAATCCTGCCAGCATCCGCATCAGCGTGGTTTTTCCCGCGCCGTCCGGCCCCACCAGCCCCGTCACATAACCGGCATGAATGGTACAATCGAGCGGCGCGACGGCGGGCTTGTCCATGCCCGGAAAGCGTTTTTCCAGGCCGTTCAGCGTGATAACGGCATCATTCATGTCCTGCCTCGTTACCGAATTGCACCGTCACCGGCATTCCCTGGCGTAACGCATCATCGGCGTCGGTCACCACAATACGCAGGCGATAGACGAGGTCGGTACGCAGATCCGGCGTTTCGACGGTTTTCGGGGTAAATTCAGCAGTCGGCGAAACGAAACCAATCTGCCCGTGATAGGGCTTATTCGGGCGACCATCGGTATAAAGCAGCACTTTGCGCCCCGGCTGGGCCTGGTCAAGGTTACGTTCATCAACATAAGCGCGCACCCACACCGGACGTGTCAGTGAGACGGTAAACACCGTGCCACCTTCATTAAGCACCGTGCCTGGCTCCACCGCGCGCGTTAACAGCGTGCCATCAGACGGTGCTATCAACGTTGAGTCCTGTAAATTCAGCTCCGCCTGCGCCAGTTGCGCCTGCGCCTGTTCGAGGCTGGCTTTCGCCTGGGCGATGTCCTGTTCGCGGTTACCGGAACGGTACTGACGCAATTTATCCTGCGCTGATTTCAGCGTTGCCTGGGCCTGGTCGCGCGAGGAGCGGGCATTTTCCAGATCGTTTGCCGAAATGGTGCGGCTTTTCCACAATCCTTGCTGACGAGCATAGAAGTTCTGTGCATAGTCATAGGCGGCTTGCGCCTGTTTCACCGCTGCGGCGGCCTGAGCGATTTCTTCATCGCGATAGCCGGCAAGCATCAGGTCATACTGCGCCTGCGCCACCGAAACGCCCGCTTTCGCCTGCATCAGGGCAATCTCATACGGCTTGTGATCCAGCTCGCCCAGCACCTGACCCGCTTTGATCGCATCACCTTCGTCCACCGCCAGCGATTCAACGCGACCACCGACACGGAAACTCAGATTTACGGTGCGAATATCCACATTGCCATACAGCGTCAGGCCGTTATCCTGGCGGCTTTGATACCACCAGTAGCCTCCGGCAATCACGGCGGCAAGTACCACTACCGCCAGTCCAATCACGACAGGTTTTTTCATCACTACAAACTCCTTTGCGATAATCCTTGCAAAATCAGGTCGATATGACAGGTTACCGTCTGGTTAATCAGTTCGGTCTTTTCTTCATCGAACGCAGTCCAGCCGGTACGTAACAGAATCGTTTCTTTGCCGAGACGAAACGCCAGAATCTCGCCAATCAGCGCATGGGTATGGAGGATCATGCGGGTATCGTTGGCGTCGCAGCCGGTCCAGGCGGCAATCAGGCGTGTCAGGTGGCTGTGTAGCGGGCTAATCACCTGTTCATGCACCAGATGGTAGGCCGCCGTGGGAGAGAGCTGTTCACGGGAGATAAACTTGCTGAAGTTGACGGTGTCATCCTGGGTGAGCAGTTGGATCATGTTCCTGCAGGCGCGAAGGATCAGTTCGCGGATAGCGGCGCGATCCGGCTGTGGTTGTGTGAACAAGCGTTCGGCTTCCTCGGCGTGCGGACGGAACTGCTCGCCAATAAAATCGGCAATCCACTGGGCGCAGGCGAGGTACAAATCTTCTTTCGAACCGAAGTAATAGGTAATGGCAGCGATATTCTGCCCGGCCTGGGCGGCGATATCGCGGGTGGTGGCGTTCATTCCATACTCACCAAACTGTGCCAGTGCCGCAGCAATCAGCTGTTTTTTCGCCTGTTCACCTTTGGTTGTCATGGCAGGACTATTCATAGCACAGCCCATTCTTAATCAAATGATTGATTAAGATTATGACTCATTTTTAGCGTTGTCCAGTATGGTCAGGAATTTTAGCAACGCCAGTCACAGGGATAATTTATGCGCTGCGTCACAAAAACTGCTACACTCCGCTCCCTCATGACATTGTGGTTTTTGTCATTTTCCTTTTCAGTATCTCCCTGAAAACTACACCGGTAACGGTCGGGGCGGTTCGGAGTAGTTATGTCTTTCGATTCTTTGGGTTTAAGCCCTGATATCCTGCGCGCCGTTGCCGAGCAAGGTTACCGTGAACCCACCCCTATTCAGCAGCAGGCGATCCCTGCGGTGCTGGAAGGCCGCGACCTGATGGCCAGTGCCCAGACCGGCACGGGCAAAACAGCGGGCTTTACGTTGCCGCTACTACAACACTTGATTTCCCGCGAGCCGCACGCCAAAGGGCGTCGTCCGGTTCGTGCGCTCATTCTTACCCCGACCCGTGAACTGGCGGCGCAGATTGGCGAAAACGTCCGTGATTACAGCAAATACCTGAACATTCGTTCGCTGGTGGTGTTTGGTGGTGTGAGCATTAACCCGCAGATGATGAAATTGCGTGGCGGCGTTGATGTTCTGGTGGCAACGCCGGGGCGTTTGCTGGACCTGGAACATCAGAATGCGGTGAAGCTGGACCAGATAGAAATCCTCGTCCTCGATGAAGCTGACCGCATGCTCGACATGGGCTTTATCCACGATATCCGTCGCGTGTTAACAAAACTGCCAGCGAAGCGCCAGAACCTGTTGTTCTCCGCGACCTTCTCTGACGATATTAAAGCCCTGGCGGAAAAACTGTTGCACAACCCGCTGGAAATCGAAGTGGCACGCCGCAATACCGCGTCTGATCAGGTGACCCAGCACGTTCACTTTGTTGATAAGAAACGCAAACGCGAATTGCTGTCGCACATGATTGGGAAAGGGAACTGGCAGCAGGTGCTGGTGTTTACTCGTACCAAACATGGCGCTAACCATCTGGCTGAACAGCTCAATAAAGATGGCATCCGAAGTGCGGCGATCCACGGTAATAAATCGCAAGGTGCGCGTACTCGTGCGCTGGCCGATTTTAAATCGGGCGATATTCGTGTACTGGTGGCAACTGACATCGCTGCGCGCGGTCTGGATATCGAAGAGTTGCCGCACGTCGTCAACTATGAACTGCCAAACGTACCGGAAGATTATGTCCACCGTATAGGGCGTACCGGTCGCGCGGCAGCTACCGGTGAAGCGTTGTCGTTGGTGTGTGTTGATGAACACAAACTGCTGCGTGATATCGAAAAACTGCTGAAAAAAGAGATCCCGCGCATTGCGATTCCGGGCTATGAGCCGGACCCGTCAATCAAAGCGGAACCAATCCAGAATGGTCGCCAGCAACGTGGCGGCGGCGGTCGTGGGCAAGGTGGTGGTCGCAGTCAACAGCAACCTCGCCGTGGGGAAGGTGGCGCAAAATCTGCAAGCGCGAAACCTGCAGAAAAACCCTCTCGTCGCCTCGGCGATGCCAAACCGGCAGGCGAGCAACAACGTCGCCGCCGTCCGCGTAAACCTGCCGCTGCGCAGTAATCTTTTGATGCCGGGCTATGCCCGGCATCTTCGCAACAAATCTCTTTCTACCGCAATTTTATCCTGGGCAATTTACGATCAAGGTGCTGCAATTTATTATTAATTGCGCTATCTTTAATTATAAATTGCATGCCGTATACAAAGAGGTTAGCGCATTATGGCACCAGAAACGATCGATCACTCAACCTTACATAAACTGGTTGAATCTGGCGTAGTGGATGCAGCACACGTTATTGGCACCCAGGGAGGTTGGTCGTTGACCGTGAAATACGGCCACACTGAACGGCCTCTTGCAGCACAACGCAGTCGGCAAATTCGCTTGTTTAAACGGCTGGAAACGGTTGTCAACTACCTG
Organism: Escherichia sp. E14V7; assembly: GCF_004212225.1. Lineage (NCBI taxonomy): Bacteria > Pseudomonadati > Pseudomonadota > Gammaproteobacteria > Enterobacterales > Enterobacteriaceae > Escherichia > Escherichia sp. E14V7. The sequence continues at coordinate 118,333 of NZ_RHJJ01000014.1, read as the reverse complement.
AAAGATGTTGGTATTGCCCGGTTTGAAGTCGACGCCTCTCATTACGACCCGGACGGTCAGAAGAAAACGACCCGACCAGACAGGGCAGAGGCATTAAAACGAGCTCATGAAGCTGCCGCGTATGACGCCTGGTTTCGTGAACAGGTGCAGGTTGCCATTGACGATCCACGCCCGGCGCTCTCTCATGAAGAGGCCAAAAGTCTATTTGCTGCCCGTAAAAAAGCCTTGCTGAAGGGGGATTAATGCGTCTGGAATGGAAGCCAATGTCCCTGTCTGACAGGGAGCAAATCATGGAATACATCAGTAAAGATAATCCGCAAGCGGCAATTGCCCTTGATAATCAATTTGAAGCCATTGCGGAACAGGCCTGTGAACGCCCGGAGATGTACCGGGCCGGACGAGTCGCTGGTACACATGAAGCCGTTGTCAGGCCGCATTATGTGCTTATCTATCAAGTGGAGGGCGATACGCTCTCGGTATTGCGTGTTTTACATACCGCCCTGCAATGGCCGCCAGCGCAATAAGCCTGCGTGCATTGTCTTTTACTACGCAATGATGTTTCTTCTGTTGCGAGAAAACCCCACAGCCAGAAAACGATATTGCGAGCCGCTTTCCAGAAACAGAAAAACCATTACCCCTGAAAACCGAAAAATGCCACAATATTGGCTGTTTATACAGTATTTCAGGTTTTCTCATGGCATTAACCGCCGCGCTTAAAGCGCAAATTGCCGCCTGGTATAAGGCGCTTCAGGAACAGATCCCCGACTTTATTCCCCGTGCGCCGCAGCGGCAGATGATTGCGGACGTCGCCAAAACGCTGGCCGGAGAAGAAGGGCGGCATCTGGCGATTGAAGCCCCCACCGGCGTTGGGAAAACGCTCTCCTATTTGATTCCCGGCATCGCCATTGCCCGCGAAGAGCAAAAAACGCTGGTGGTGAGTACCGCCAACGTGGCGTTGCAGGATCAGATCTACAGCAAAGATTTACCGCTGCTGAAAAAGATCATTCCCGATCTTAAATTCACTGCCGCTTTTGGGCGTGGGCGCTACGTTTGCCCGCGTAATCTGACGGCGCTCGCCAGCACTGAACCCACGCAACAGGATCTGCTGGCGTTTCTTGACGACGAACTGACGCCGAACAATCAGGAAGAGCAAAAACGTTGTGCGAAGCTGAAGGGCGATCTCGACACTTATAAATGGGATGGTCTGCGCGATCATACGGATATCGCTATAGATGACGATCTCTGGCGTCGTTTGAGTACCGACAAAGCCAGCTGCCTCAACCGCAACTGTTACTACTATCGTGAATGCCCGTTTTTTGTTGCTCGTCGGGAGATTCAGGAAGCGGAAGTGGTGGTGGCAAACCATGCGCTGGTAATGGCGGCGATGGAAAGCGAAGCGGTATTACCTGACCCGAAAAATTTACTGCTGGTGCTGGATGAAGGGCATCACCTGCCGGACGTGGCGCGGGATGCGCTGGAGATGAGCGCCGAAATCACCGCGCCCTGGTATCGGCTACAGCTGGACTTGTTCACCAAACTGGTCGCTACCTGCATGGAGCAGTTTCGCCCGAAGACGATCCCACCGCTGGCGATCCCTGAACGTTTGAATGCGCATTGTGAAGAGTTGTATGAGCTTATCGCCTCGTTAAACAACATTCTCAATCTCTACATGCCTGCCGGGCAGGAGGCAGAGCACCGTTTCGCGATGGGCGAATTGCCTGATGAAGTGCTGGAGATCTGCCAGCGGCTGGCAAAACTCACCGAGATGCTGCGTGGTCTGGCGGAGTTATTTCTTAACGATTTAAGTGAGAAAACCGGCAGCCACGATATTGTACGTCTGCATCGGTTGATTTTGCAGATGAACCGCGCGCTGGGGATGTTTGAGGCGCAAAGCAAACTCTGGCGGCTGGCGTCTCTGGCGCAATCTTCCGGTGCGCCAGTGACCAAATGGGCGACGCGGGAAGAGCGCGAAGGGCAACTGCATCTCTGGTTTCACTGCGTGGGAATACGTGTTAGCGATCAGCTGGAAAGGCTGCTGTGGCGCAGTATTCCGCACATTATTGTCACCTCCGCGACCTTGCGATCGCTGAACAGTTTTTCGCGTTTGCAGGAGATGAGCGGGCTGAAAGAGAAAGCGGGCGACCGCTTTGTGGCGCTGGATTCCCCCTTCAACCACTGCGAACAGGGCAAAATTGTTATTCCCCGGATGCGCTTTGAGCCTTCCATTGACAACGAAGAACAGCACATTGCTGAAATGGCGGCGTTCTTCCGTGAGCAGGTGGAGAGCAAAAAACATCTCGGTATGTTGGTACTGTTTGCCAGCGGACGGGCGATGCAGCGGTTTCTCGACTATGTGACGGATTTACGGTTGATGTTGCTGGTGCAGGGCGATCAGCCGCGTTACCGTTTAGTTGAACTGCACCGCAAACGCGTCGCCAACGGTGAGCGCAGCGTACTGGTGGGCTTACAGTCTTTTGCCGAAGGGCTGGATTTAAAGGGCGAGCTGCTAAGTCAGGTGCATATCCATAAAATTGCCTTCCCACCCATTGACAGCCCGGTGGTGATCACCGAAGGGGAATGGCTGAAAAGCCTCAACCGCTATCCGTTTGAGGTGCAAAGCCTGCCGAGCGCCTCGTTTAACCTGATTCAGCAGGTTGGGCGACTGATTCGAAGCCACGGTTGCTGGGGCGAAGTGGTGATTTACGATAAACGCTTGCTGACCAAAAACTATGGCAAGCGACTACTGGATGCATTACCGGTATTTCCGATTGAGCAACCGGAAGTCCCTGAAGGTATAGTTAAAAAGAAAGAAAAAGCGAAATCCCCACGCCGTCGGCGGCGTTAATGATGTGAGTCAGGTAAGGAGTCGTAAATGGACTATCGCAAAATCATTAAAGAGATCGGGCGCGGGAAAAACCACGCGCGCGATTTAGACCGGGATACTGCGCGCGGTCTGTATGCCCATATGCTCAACGGTGAAGTCCCTGACCTTGAGTTGGGCGGCGTATTGATTGCGCTGCGTATCAAAGGGGAAGGGGAAGCAGAGATGCTCGGCTTTTACGAAGCCATGCAAAATCACACCATCAAGCTGACGCCGCCTGCAGGCAAGCCGATGCCGATTGTCATCCCCAGTTACAACGGCGCGCGTAAACAGGCCAACCTGACGCCGTTGTTGGCGATTCTGCTGCATAAACTCGGTTTTCCTGTGGTGGTTCATGGGGTTAGCGAAGATCCAACTCGTGTGCTGACCGAAACCATTTTCGAACTGATGGGCATTACGCCAACGCTACATGCCGGACAGGCGCAGGCGAAGCTCGACGAACATCAACCAGTGTTTATGCCAGTCGGTGCGTTTTGCCCGCCGCTGGAAAAACAACTGGCGATGCGCTGGCGGATGGGCGTGCGTAACAGTGCGCATACCCTGGCGAAACTGGCGACGCCATTTGCCGAAGGTGAGGCACTGCGTCTTTCCAGCGTTTCGCATCCGGAATACATCGGACGCGTCGCGAAGTTCTTTAGCGATATTGGCGGACGAGCGCTGTTAATGCATGGCACTGAAGGTGAAGTGTATGCTAATCCGCAACGCTGCCCGCAAATCAATCTGATCGACCGCGAAGGGATGCGGGTGCTGTATGAAAAACAGGACACTGCTGGCAGCGAGCTACTGCCACAAGCCAAAGACCTGGAAACTACGGCGCAGTGGATTGAACGTTGCCTGGCTGGCAACGAACCGATTCCCGAATCGCTGAAAATCCAGATGGCTTGCTGCCTGGTGGCTACGGGTGAAGCGGCAACTATCAGCGACGGCCTGGCGCGCGTTAAGCAATCATTTTAAGTTCTCCCCCAGCCGGATGAGCACTGTCATCCGGCCTTTACCCCACCGCAATATGAAATTCCTGCATCTTTATTGACCTTCCCGCGTCTGGCGCGCAGCATAAAAAAGCAACAGGCATATAACATAAACAGGAGTTAACCATGGAAAGTGGTCATCGCTTTGATGCGCAGACGCTACACCGTTTTATTCAGGCTGTATTTCGTCAGATGGGGAGCGAGGAACAGGAAGCAAAATTAGTTGCCGATCATTTAATCGCGGCAAATCTGGCTGGGCATGATTCACATGGCATTGGCATGATCCCAAGCTATGTGCATTCCTGGAGCCTGGGTTCTTTGCAAATCAACCATCACGCCAAAATTATCAAAGAGGCGGGGGCTGTGGTCACGCTTGATGGCGATCGCGCATTTGGTCAGGTGGCGGCACACGAAGCGATGGCGCTGGGGATTGAGAAAGCGCATCAGCACGGCATTGCCGCCGTGGCGCTACATAACTCGCATCATATCGGCCGAATCGGTTATTGGGCGGAACAGTGCGCGGCGGCGGGGTTTGTCTCTATCCACTTTGTTAACGTGGTTGGTATTCCAATGGTTGCACCGTTCCACGGCCGCGACAGCCGCTTTGGCACCAATCCGTTCTGTGTGATTTTTCCACGTAAAGATAACTTCCCGCTGTTGCTTGATTACGCCACCAGCGCCATCGCATTTGGTAAAACTCGCGTCGCCTGGCATAAAGGTGTTCCCGTGCCGCCAGGCTGCCTGATTGATGTTAACGGCGTCCCGACGACTAACCCGGCGGTCATGCAGGAGTCGCCGTTGGGTTCGTTGTTGACCTTTGCCGAACATAAAGGCTACGCGCTGGCGGCGATGTGTGAAATTCTTGGCGGGGCGCTTTCTGGCGGTAAAACGACGCATCAGGAAACGTTGCAAACCAGCCCCGATGCCATTCTTAACTGCATGACCACTATCATCATCAACCCGGAACTGTTCGGCGCGCCGGATTGTAGTGCGCAGACCGAAGCCTTTGCCGAGTGGGTGAAAGCTTCGCCGCATGATGAAGATAAGCCGATTTTGCTACCGGGTGAGTGGGAAGTGAACACGCGTCGCGAACGGCAGGAGTTGGGGATCCCATTGGATGCGGGAAGCTGGCAGGCCATTTGTGATGCGGCGCGACAGGTTGGTATGCCGGAAGAGACGTTGCAGGCTTTCTGTCAGCAGTTAGCCAGCTAAAAAAAAGCCCGTCCAGTGTCGGACGGGCAAACAAGGGTAACATAGGATCAATGAGGGTTAGAGCATATGCGTCTGTCGGCAAACAGACAGGGAAATACTTTTGCTGGATGTAGCGTAAACGCCATATCCGACCAACGGTTCGGATTTTGTAGGCCTGATAAGACGGGGTTGCGTCGCATCAGGCATCTGTTGTCGGATGCGGTGTAAACGTCTTATCCGACTTACGAATTACTTATAGATAACCGCAGTTCCGCTTAATTTATTGTTGTTGGTGGCGGAAGTAATGCTGTATCCACTAGCCCCAGCAGCTGCCGCTTTCTCAGCCAGTTTCGCTTCCAGGGCATCGAGGGTGGATGCGCCATCGGCAGAAACTACGCCGATTTTGTTCATGCTCTGTGCCTGGGATGCCGTTACCGGTTCCGCGGCAAACACGCCAAATGACAGAGTTGAAAGAGCCATAGCAGCAACAACAGTATTGATAGTTTTCATAATTAATCTCTCGCAGGTGATTTTTGTTTAAGTGACGTTGTTTCGTCGATGTGATGAGTATCACGTTTTTTTACGAGAGATAAAATCGAAGAGAATTGACCGCCTTGTTCAAATAAATTGATTGATATCTAACATATTGATAAACCATTTATTTGTTGTACTTATGGACCCGTTTTATATCGCGTGGCAGTCACGGCAGCGTTAAAGGCACGGAATGCCACGAAAAATACAAATTATACTCGCTATACATCCCGGCAGTTGCAGTTAACGTAACTGGCTGTCTTTCGAACCTCTGCGATTATATCCTGTATAAGCTGGTTTTTGTAAATCTTTCTCCTGCTGACAATGAATGCATAAGCGCACGCCAGGAATGGCTTCCCGACGGGCCTGCGGGATGGGGGCGCCACACTCTTCACATTCATACAGGCTTTCGCCACGCGGAATTTCACCCCGAGCGCGAGCGATCGCATCTTCAATTGTACTGTTGATCTGTTCGTTGACGGCGTCATCGCTAGCCCAACCGGATGCCATATCGTCCTCCCCATATCAATGCTTGTACAGTTAAGTGTAGCTAATATAGGGTCGAACTCTGGCAGTTCAAGCGTCAGATCTCCGACCATTCCCGCAGCAGATTATGATAAAGATTGAGCAGCGACAGGATCTCTTCACTTTCGCCATAGCGGCTTTTCAGCGACTGAATATTGTTGTCCAGTTCAAACAGCATGGCGCGCTTTTTATCATCGCGGATCATCGACTGGATCCACATAAATGATGCCACTCGCACGCCGCGGGTTACGGGTGTCACGCAATGCAGGCTGCTGGAGGGGTACAACACCAGATCGCCAGCCGGAAGTTTAACCCGATGTTGTCCGAAGGTATCATTTACGACCAGTTCGCCGCCGTCGTAGCTTTGTGGATCGCTCAAAAACAGCGTGGCAGAAAGGTCAGTACGCATCCAGCCGTTTTGTGGATGGCTGCGTACTGCGCCATCCACATGGAAACCATAGGTTTCATTGTTCTGATAGCGATTAAACAGCGGCGTGGAAAGGGTACGCGGCAAGGCAGCGGCAAAGAACAAAGCATGTTGGTTAACCGCGTTCAGCACCTCATTTTGCAATTCGGCGTACAGGGCGCTGCGGATATCAACTTGCTGATTGTTCTTAACTTGTGCGCCTTGTGCGCCGGTGGTGACGCGTCCATCAACCCATTCGGCTCGTTCCAGTTGTTCGCGAAACCGGGCGACGTCCTGTGGCGATAACACGCCGGGAATGTGGTACATCATACAAGTTCTCCAAAAAGTGGGGCCAGCGCCCCACACCGATTTTTAACAGTCATGCCGGATGCGGCGTGAACGCCTTATCTGCCCTACCAAATGATGTGAATTCAATGTATTGCACAACCTTGTAGGCCTGATAAGCGCAGCGCATCAGGCAATGGTACTCAGGTGCCGGATACGGCGTGAACGCCTTATCCGGCCTACAAAATGATGTGAATTCAATGTGTTGCACAACCTTGTAGGCCTGATAAGCGCAGCGCATCAGGCAACGGTGTTCAGATGCCGGATGCGGCGTGAACGCCTTATCTGGCCTACCAAATGATGTGAATTCAATGCATTGCACAACCTTGTAGGCCTGATAAGCGCAGCGCATCAGGCAGACCTGTTCTCGCCATCAACATTAGTGAGCCTTGCGCCCCACATCTGAATCAGAAATGCATATTGGCGGTGAGCAGGAACGTTCTTGGTTCGCCCGGGTGGTAACGGTAGCCGCTCTTGTTGATTGAGGCGACGTAATCGGTATCAAACAGGTTGTAGACGTTTAGCTGGAAGTCGAGATTGCGATTAACCCGATATCCCAGTTTGGCATCGGCGACCCAATAACCTTCGGTAAATGCTGGCGTTCCCACCGCGCCGTCTGAACCTTTATGCATACTGCCGATGTAACGCGCGCCCGCGCCAACGGAAATATCATCGGTTGCCTGATATTGGCTCCATAAGGTAAAGGCGTGCTCCGGCGTATATGGCAGTGATGATGAACCATCCTGAGCCACGTCCGCGCCATTTTTAATGGTCGCTTTTTGCTGGGTATATCCGCCAATCACCTGCCACGCGGGCGTGATATTCCCGGCCACGGATATCTCATAGCCTTCGACGCGTTTCTTACCGTATTGTGAGTAAGTCCCGTCATCGTTTTGCTCAACTTCATTTTCGATATCAGTACGGAACAGCGCGGCGGTAAGTAGCAGGCGTTTATCCAGAACCTGCCATTTGGTGCCAATCTCGCTGGTGTTGGCTTTTTGCGGTTTAAAGTCGGTGCGGCTGGCGCTGTTACCGCTGCCAGACTGCGCAAGGGCGAAGTTGTTGCCGCCCGGCGGCTGCTGGGAAACGGCATAGTTAATATAGATATTGCCGTTTTCCGTCAGGTGATACAGCGCCCCGGCTTTCCAGTTGACCAGATTGCCCGACTTGGTAGTGTCGACGGTGGTGACCGGAGAACCGTTTGCCACGCCAGCAGGGCAGGTGACTGCGCCGCGTCCACTGCCGCCGCAGGCGGTGGCACTGTCATATTCAGTATGATAATTATCCAGGCGGATCCCGCCGTTCAGCTCAAAATCACGGGTGATTTGCAGCGTATCGAAGGCATAAATTGCGAAGGTATCCGTCTGACCATTGGCGTTTGCGCCATTGCGTGTCAGGCCGCCGGGATGAATGCTGCTGTCAGGATGATAAATATTCACCGCCGGTAACGTCACCGGATTAACGCCGTAGTTGGTCTGCGTTTCACGGGTAAATTCCACGCCGGTACTGACATCATGACCGATAGAGCCGGTATAAAACGTGGTAGTCAGGTTGGTCTGGTTGGTGAGAATTTTATTACTCACATCTTTGGTGTTCGCCGTACGTGACCAGGTCCAACTATTCACATCGCTGGTAGGCTGGGTAATATTCGACGCCCCGCCCATAATCGCCGTCATCAGGTAATCCTGCTTCACGCGCGACCATCGGGTCGTATTGCGAATGGTGGTGTTATCGTTGATGTCGTGCTCAAAACGCATGGTGGCGGTATCGGTGGTCGAATCGTCGTAATCGGAATCCGTGCCATAAAAGTTATGCGTATCAACTTTTCCGGAATGATTCAGTGCCGCCGTTCCCGCAGATGGTGCAGAATAGCCCGGCAAACCGATGGTCGGAATGCCGCCGTCTGGCGTGTTGTGCTGGGTGACATGCAGATAATTAAGATACAAACGATTCGCTGTGCCAAGGCCAAAAGCTACGGAAGGGGCGACGCCGTAACGCTCATTTTTGACTTTGTCGCGTCCGGCATCGTGCGTTTTTTCGCCCATCACATTCAGACGCACCGCGGAGGTATCGCCAATCACCTGATTGACGTCCAGCGTGCCGCGGCGGAACCAGGCGCTGCCAATACTGGCGGAGGCGTCAATGCCGGAATCATTGCGCGGCTGCTTGCTGATCATATTGATCGAGCCCGTCGGCGCGCTGCGCCCGTAGTCGGTACCGGACGGACCTTTAATCACTTCGACCTGCTCAGTATTGAAGGTGTCGCGCGAGACGCTGCCGATATCGCGAATGCCATCAATATAAATACTGTTAGAGGTATCGGCACCGCGCATATAAATGGCGTCGCCAGTGGTGGAGTTACCGTTCTCACCAGCAAAAAATGCGCCTACGCCGGGGACGTTTTTGAGCGCGTCGGTAAGGTTGGTCGCGCCCTGATCTTTAATCACTTGTTCAGAAATCACCGTCATCGTGCGGGTCGTATCCGCTACCGGACGCGAGAATTTCGGATCGGCAGATTGTTGTGGCGCATAAAGCGAAGGCGTTGATGCTTCGACAACCAGCGTGTCATCCGCGTTAGTTTGCCCTTCGGCGGCGAGTGCCTGTGCTACAGGCGTGATGCCAATACAAAGACCGGCAAAGAACGTGAGCGAGTGAAATTGTCTGGCAGGGAAATTGCGATTGTTTTCCATTTGGCAGGTGACTTTTTCTTATATGTTTAAGTTTTCACTGTCACGAGAAAGCATCTCTGCGGATGCGATGCCACTGTTAATCCCGTAATAGTGTTCATGAAAGTGATAATAATTTTGATAAGCATTATCACTTAGCGCGATTTTCTATCACCCATTGCGCGAAAAAGAAATACATTTATTTACATTGCGTTCATATTTGATGTTTTTTGATTACAAAACAGGCGAAAACTGCATCCAGAGGCGAATGCAGTTACGTTGGTGGGGTTATTTGTAGATGGTTGCAGTACCGAACATCTGGTCATTTCCGCCCGCGGAATTAATGACATAACCTTTCGCGCCTTGTTCGCGCGCTTTTTCTGCCAGTTTATCCTCCAGATCGCTTAGGTTTGATGCGCCAGTTGCCGAAACGGTACCGGCGGGCCGTAGCTGACCGCTGTCCTGGTTACTCAGAGGCTGCGCGGCATAAGCCGTGAAGGTGATTCCGCTCAGGACGGTGGCAATCAGTAGTGCGAGGCACTTTTTCATAATGACATCCTCAGAAATACAACGAGTAGTGCCTGATAAGTGTAGGTCGCCTGTGCGGTGCAAATGACGCAAAAAATTGACAGAGATGTGCTTATTTTTTGAACGATATATTTTTACAAAACAAGACAAATCAATGACATGCATGATGCTGATTTTTATGGTGAATTGCTATAAGCCATAGTCATGTTAAGGTCTTTCGAAATGATAAACGCAGCCAGATATTTACCCTGTCGCGTTATGCGGGTATCTTACGCCGCTGCTTAAAGGAGAATGCTATGTCCGCCCAGAAACCGGGGTTGCATCCGCGCAACCGTCATCACAGCCGCTACGATCTCGCCACGCTTTGTCAGGTCAATCCTGAACTCAGGCAATTCCTCACGCTTACACCCGCCGGGGAGCAAAGCGTAGACTTTGCCAATCCGCTGGCGGTGAAGGCGCTCAATAAGGCGTTGCTGGCCCATTTTTACGCCGTAGCGAACTGGGATATCCCGGACGGTTTTCTCTGCCCGCCAGTACCGGGCCGGGCGGATTATATTCATCACCTTGCCGATTTACTGGCTGAAGCAAGCGGAACAATTCCAGCTAATGCCAGCATTCTGGATATCGGCGTTGGTGCGAACTGTATTTACCCGCTGATTGGCGTACATGAATATGGCTGGCGTTTTACCGGCAGCGAAACCAGCAGCCAGGCGTTAAGCAGTGCGCAGGCGATCATCAGTGCTAATCCAGGGCTTAACCGCGCCATTCGTCTGCGTCGGCAAAAAGAGAGTGGGGCGATTTTTAACGGCATCATCCATAAAAACGAGCAATACGACGCGACCTTGTGTAACCCGCCATTCCACGATTCCGCCGCTGCGGCACGGGCAGGTAGTGAGCGTAAACGCCGTAACCTTGGGCTGAACAAAGACGATGCACTGAACTTTGGTGGTCAGCAACAGGAGTTGTGGTGTGAAGGCGGTGAAGTCGCCTTTATCAAAAAGATGATTGAAGAGAGCAAAGGTTTCGCGAAGCAGGTGATGTGGTTTACCTCGCTGGTATCTCGTGGTGAAAACTTACCGCCATTGTATCGTGCTTTGACGGACGTGGGCGCGGTGAAAGTGGTCAAAAAAGAGATGGCCCAGGGGCAAAAGCAGAGTCGCTTTATTGCCTGGACCTTTATGAACGACGAGCAGCGTCGCCGTTTTGTCAATCGCCAGCGTTAAAGCGTTGGCTCCCCCGGCGGCAGCGGTTCTGCCGGGGCCGCGCCCGGAGCAGGCAGCACCTGATAAGTCTGTACTGGTGCGCGAACACCCTCCAGGTCGAAATGCTTTTTCACCTGGCTGTCGAGGGCAAAGCGTACCGTCCACTGTTTGAGTGGCAGCGTGGTGAACGAAACACGCAGTGTAAATGCGGTATTGCTTAAGCCGACAATCCCGGCAAAGTTCGGTTCACCAATAACCAGCCCGCGAATTTCTTCGTTTTCCATCAATTCCGCTACCGCATCTTTCAGTGCCTGATTGGCTTTATCAGCATCTTCATGGCGATCAACATCGTAATTTGCCACCACCGAACCAATGCCGCGGACGAAGTTAGCAAAAGTGGTAATCGAAGACCACGGAATGATGTGATACGCCCCGGTATCCTGACGCACGCCCACGGAGCGAATCGACATCCGTTCCACAGTGCCGGTCAACGGCCCGATAGTCACCAAATCTCCAGTGTTCATGCCGTTTTCAAACTGAATAAATACCCCGGTGATAATATCTTTCACCAGCGTTTGCGAACCAAACGAGATAGCCAGACCTAATGCTCCGGCACCTGCCAGCAATGGCGCGATATTGACGCCGATTTCCGACAACACAATCATGATGGTGATGGTACTGATAATCACCGCCAGCGCGTTACGGAACAGCGTCAGCAGGGTACGCGTGCGGGCGCTCGGTAGCGGGCGGCCATGAATATCCGAAGCCAGCCGGTTTTCGATCAAACTGGCGAGCACCGTCCAGCCAACCGCCGAGAAGAAAAGAATGAGTGCGATACGGATCAGGATATCTACGGTTTTCTGCCCCGCGCCGTTTTGCAGCCAGTTCCAAAAATCGAACAATCCCCATGCGCTCAACAGCAACATTACCGCCACGCAGACTGTCAGAATACGCGCCGTTTTCAGTGCCGCCGAAAGCCAGCCATTCAGCCGTTTTTGCAGCTCCGGATAGTTACGCTGAGTATGTGGCGAGAGGGTGATGGTTTTCGCCAGCCAGCGGGAAAACATACCGGAAACAAACGCTGCGATACCAATAATCGCCAGGCTGCGCACCGTTGCACCCATCATAAATTTCAGGCTGTTGCCTGGATCGAACAACGAAAAGAAAAACAGCACGATAAAATAGGCGCTTGCCAGCCAGTGCCACACCAGCGCAAAGGCGCGGATAAACAGGCTGAAAAAGGCCAGCGAATGCTCCGCAAAGTTGAGCAAATGTTGGGTAATCTCTTTTTTATTACGAAAGATCAGGTACAACGCCCAGACGGTCATGCACAGCATAATGATGACGTTCGCCAGCGCACCTATCTGTACATTCACCTGATTAGAGATAATCGGCACGGCCACAATCAGGCCATAGCCAATCAGGCTGCTTAACCAGCTCAGGCGACGGCTCCAGTAACGGGCGCTCTCGTCCTGAATCGTGAACGGGCGCAGCTCCGCCACGTTTGGGCAAAAAATCAGGCGTAGTACAGCTTTGAAAAATTCAATCAGGGCAAAGGCGTTGAGAAACAAACTTTGTTGGAAAGCGATGGTGCGACTGCCCGCATTCAGGTTGTCGCTTAAAACCTGACCGACAAATAATGTCAGTGCCAGTAACAGCAGGTCGATAATAAACGCCCCGATAATCATCGCCGGAAGCTGCAACCAGTTGCTGCGCTCACGATTTTTTTGCCGCGCCCACTGACCCATTTTGCGATACAGCGGCAGTGCGCACAGACGAATCAGCCAGTAAAAACCAAACACTAATACCGCTAACATTGAAAAATGGCTCAGCGCATTGCTGAAGGTTTGTGGATTAAACGGCTTATGCGGGGAGCCGGTGATATTGCGATAAAGTTGCCCGAAGCGGGCGGAAAGGGCTTCACCATAATGGCGGCTGACTTCGGTGACCTTTTGCAGCACGGTTTGCTCTTCAACCAGCGTCGGCGGCACGATCTTCGGTACCGGTTCCGCAGGGGGCGTAGCGGCGACGGTGCGCAACTGGTCGATCAACTCTTTACGCGAGGTGTCGTTATCCAGCACATCCGCCAGTGCGCCATAGGCCGCTTTTTTTTGTTCGATATCCGGTTCCGGGGCCGGTTCAGTCGTTGAGTCCGTTGTCGTTGTGGTTGTAACGCCGGGTATGGATACCGCGTGGGCAGGTGCGCCCAGCAGGCAGAAGAGGATGAACAGGATCCACCGCATGACTCCTCCAGTGAGAAAACAGAGCAAAAAGATAAGTATAGATGCTGGGGGAGGGGCGATTTTAAATGAGAGGAATCTGGTGTGCCTCCCTTTCGGGTGAAAGGGAGGAAGGGATATTAAGCAGGTTGCTGACAACGTGCGGGCTTTTTTGCCGGATGCGGCGTGAACGCCTTATCCGTCCTACACGTTCATGCAATTTTAATAAGTTGCCATATATCCTGTAGGCCTGATAAGCGTAGCGCATCAGGCAATGTGTCTTATTAAGAGACGTGCTGTAAAAATTCCTGCAAGCGCTGGCTCGGCGGATTCTTGATCAACGCCTGCGGATCGCCATCTTCCGCAATCCGGCCTTTGTCGATAAAGATCAGGCGCGAAGCTACTTTCTCGGCAAAACCGATTTCGTGGGTCACGATCACCATCGTCATCCCTTCTTCAGCCAGATCCTGCATAACCTTCAGCACTTCATGGCGCAGTTCCGGGTCAAGAGCGGAAGTCGGTTCATCAAACAGCATCATTTTCGGTTTCACCGCCAGCGCGCGGGCAATCGCTACACGCTGCTGCTGACCACCAGAAAGTTCGGAAGGGTAGTGATGGGCGCGTTCCGCCAGACCGACTTTCGCCAGCAGTTCACGTGCCAGTTTTTCCGCCTCTTCTTTGTTCGCGCCACGCACGCGTAGCGGACCAAACATGACGTTTTCCAGCGCCGTCAGATGCGGGAAAAGGTAAAACTGCTGGAACACCATACCCGCTTCCTGGCGAATCAGGCGCTCGTCAACTTTCGGATCGTTAACCTTCAGACCATCGACAATCAGATCGCCGGAGGTGATTTCTTCCAGTTTGTTGATGCAGCGCAGCAGGGTCGATTTACCGGAACCGGACGGCCCGATAATCACCACGACTTCGCCCTGGGCAATATTCAAATCGATATTGTGCAGCACCTGGGTTGGGCCAAAGTGCTTGGAGACGTTTTTAAATTCAATCACAGGATTTTCATCCTTCTTTCCAGACGACGCAGAATAAAGCTCAGCACCAGGGTAATAATCAGATAGAACACCGCCACGGCGCTCCAGATCTCAAGGGCGCGGAAGTTACCGGCAATAATTTCTTGCCCCTGACGGGTCAGTTCCGCCACGCCGATAACAATAAACAGCGAGGTATCTTTAATGCTGATGATCCACTGGTTACCCAGCGGCGGCAGCATGCGGCGCAGTGCCAGCGGTAAAATGACGTAGCGAATGGTTTCCCAACGTGAAAGGCCGAGCGCCAGTCCTGCTTCACGAAAACCTTTGTGAATTGACAGCACCGCACCACGCGTGATTTCCGCAATGTACGCGCCGGAGTTGATCATGATGGTGACCACCGCCGCAGTAAACGGGTCGATGCGTAAGTCGTTAAACGCCATCGGCAGGGCGAAGTAGATAAACATCACCTGGACGACGATAGGTGTGCCGCGGATCACTTCAATAAAGACCAGCGCGACGTGGTTGGCTATCCAACCACCGAAGGTGCGTGCAAAACCTGCCGCCAGTCCGATAACCAGGCCGCCAGCCAGACCGAGGACCGAAATCCACAGGGTCATTTTGGCGCCTTCAATCAGAAGCGGAATGGCAGGCCAGATGGCACTCCAGTCAAACTGCATATGTTGTTCCTGTTACCGTGGTGTAAATACCCGAGCCAGAAGGCTGGCGGGGCGAAACGCTGGCCCGGTATGCAAAAGGCCACCGGGCCATAAATTAAAGGCAATCATTATTTCGGTTCAGTACCGAACCATTTTTTGTAGATTTCGTTGTATGTGCCGTTCTCGCGCAGGGTTTTCAACGCGCCGTTGATTTTGTCACGCAGCTCGTCGCTACCTTTCGGGAACGCAATACCGTATTGCTGTGCTTCCAGAGAGTCGCCTACCGCTTTGAACTGACCGTTACCGGCGGTTTTGATGAAGTACAGAATGTTTGGTGTGTCGTGCAGGACGGCGTCTGCGCGGTTAGTCCCCAGTTCCATATAGGCGTTATCGATGTTCGGGAACTGACGCAGATCTTTAGTTTTGATGTTTGCTTTTGCGTAATCAACGGAGCCAGTGCCGCTCTTCACAGCAACCACTTTACCGTCGAGATCTTTCACGCTTTTCACATCGTTATTGTTGGCTTTCACCATCACTAACAGGCCGCTTTTGTAGTAGCCGTCAGAGAAATCGATCGCTTTTTTACGCTCGTCGGTAATGGTAATGCCCGCCAGCGCCAGATCGATGTTTTTGGTTTGCAGTGCTGGGATGATGCCACTGAAATCCATTGGTTTCAGTTCGTAATCCAGCTTCAGTTCTTTGGCGATAGCAGCCCACAGATCCACATCAAAACCAACGTATTTGTCGCCCTGTTTAAATTCAAACGGAACGAAGGCGGTATCCGTCGCCACAACCAGTTTTTTATCCGCGGCATGAGAAGAAACCGCAAAAGCCAGGGTCAGTGCAGCCAGTGAAACTTTTAATACAGACTTCATAGCATTTCCTTTTTTCTATCCACGGGACGATCCCCTGCGTGACATTTACGTATATGAAAAAATCGTGCCAGTTTTACAACTCTTTGATTTTTATAGGAGCAGTAAAAACGGGTTGCACAATTTATGGGGCAACATCTCCGGTCTGCACCATATTGGGGCGCCAAAGTGGTGCGCAAAAATAGTGCACTCAACACATAGGTTATTTAGCGTAAATTCTGATGAAAAAACAATCTTTATGTAACGATTGTGTGATGTTGTTGATACAAGTATTTTACTTTAACAGGCGGAGAAGGCGATGAGTTGCACTAAAAAAGTGCGTAAAGGCGGGCAGCAATACAAAACGGCCTCCTGTCAGGAAGCCGCTTTTATCGCTTACTTAAGTTTTGCACCATCTGCGATGGATTTATTCGATATTAGATTCGATAAACCACAAGAATTTATCCAGGTCGCGGGAAGCGGCGGTCAGGATATCTGCGGTGTCGTCATCTTTCGCTTCGCCAATCGCTTTGCGCACGTCGTTGGCAACAATCGCGTAACGGTCAGCCAGCTCTTTCAGGTGATCCTGAACGCTGTGGATGTCCAGCGGGTAGCTTTTCAGCGGAGTTTTGCTGTTAATAACTTGAGTGGTACCAAGGGCAACGCCACCCAGCTGCACTGCGCGCTCTGCCATAGTATCCAGGTGATCGGTCAGTGCGGTACGGAAACCATCCAGCATCTCATGTACGGCAATGAAGTTAGCGCCGCGCATGTTCCAGTGCGCTTGTTTGGTAATCAAAGAGAGATCAATAAACTGGATAACCTGGCGATTCAGCAACTCAACTGTCGCTTTCTTCTCGCTGTCAGAGACATCGTTGCGGGTATAAAGCAGATTGGTCGCTTTTGCTTTGACTAATTTAGCGGTACTCATAATTTCATATCCTCTTGATGTTGTGTCCCAGTAATTAACGAGACTAAGTATAGCACCGCCCTGGTGTTCTGCTATTCTGGCTGTCCCTATCACACTAATAGCGGTAACAAGCGTGAAAAATAAAAACTATATAAATTCACATAGTTATGTATATTGCTGGAGACGATTCTTATTTTCTTTTTTACGCGAACTATTCACAGATAATAGGTTTTGGGATAACAAGATATATAAAAAAGGAAGGGATGAGGATTCGTGTCATATTCTGCATGGTTATGCATAACCATGCAGAAAGGTAGGTTTAATTAATATCTAATTCTTTAATTTTAGTCTCTTTGCGCGCTGTCAGCGTTGAGCCCATTGAGGCGGCAATAATCGCGCCGAGGGCCAGCAGTTGTATTGGCGCCAATGTCTCACCGAGGAAAATCATTCCGGAAACGGCAGCCAGTGCTGGTTCCATACTCATTAGCGTACCAAATGTCCGGGTCGGCAGACGGGTGAGGGCAATCATCTCAAGCGAATAGGGCAGAGCGGTAGAGAGGATAGCGACAGCCAGACCCAATGGAACAACTGACCAGTGCCAGAGCGCCTCTCCAGCCTGGAATGCGCCAATCGGCACGAAAATAAGCGCCGCAATCAGCGAACCGATAGCCACCGTTGCCGGGCCGTGTTCCGCACCGGCGCGTTGCCCACTTAATATGTAGATAGCCCAACAAGCACCGGCACCGAGCGCCAGCGCACAGCCGGTTAGGTCGACATGCGAAACATCCTGCCCCAGCGGCAGCAGGAACCACAGGCCGAGTACCACCAGCACAACCCAAACAAAGTCTACGGGGCGACGAGAAGAGAACAGCGCCACTGCCAGTGGCCCGGTGAACTCCAGCGCCACCGCAATCCCAAGCGGTACGGTCTGAATAGCAAGATAAAAAAGATAGTTCATTCCACCCAGTGAGATGCCGTAAAACAACAGCGGCAAGCGCTGTTCTTTGGCAAACCGCAGTCGCCACGGTTTAAAGAATGCGATAAGAATCAGTGTTCCCAGCGCCAGACGCAGTGCAGTCACGCCCGGCGCGCCAACCAATGGAAAAAGCGACTTTGCTAATGAGGCCCCGCCCTGAATAGACGCCATGGCAACGAGCAATAATAATATCGGTAACCAGACCGGCATTTTACGTAATGTCCCTGGCATCCGTTCCCCCATAAATTTGTATAGTCAGGTAAAGCGAGGAGTGTACTGGATATAACTAAAACTGGTTGAGCATTTGTTGAAAAAATTTTCCCCGTTTTGACTAAAATGCGCCAGGATTGATTGATTCATCAGCTTGGTGATTAGGAATAATCTGGATGAACGGCAGTGAAAATATGCGTAATACTTACGCAGCTCACTGAAAAAATGATTTAAATTTAGATGGATAGCGGCATGTGGAAACGTTCTGTTACATGAAATGGCCCGTTAGACATCACAAATCGCGAAGAGTTTCCCATTAATTTTTGATATATTTAAAGCTTAGGACTTATTTGAATCACATTTGAGGTGGTTATGAAAAAAATTGCATGTCTTTCAGCACTGGCCGCAGTTCTGGCTTTCACCGCAGGTACTTCCGTAGCTGCGACTTCTACCGTAACTGGCGGTTACGCTCAGAGCGACGCTCAGGGCAAAATGAACAAAATGGGCGGTTTCAACCTGAAATACCGCTATGAAGAAGACAACAGCCCGCTGGGTGTGATCGGTTCTTTCACTTACACTGAAAAAAGTCGTACTAACAGTGCAGGCGATTACAACAAAACCCAGTACTACGGCATCACCGCTGGTCCGGCATACCGCATCAACGACTGGGCGAGCATCTACGGTGTTGTAGGTGTGGGCTACGGTAAATTCCAGGACACCAACTACCCGACCTATAAACACGACACCAGCGACTACGGTTTCTCTTACGGCGCAGGTCTGCAGTTCAACCCAATCGAAAACGTTGCGCTGGACTTCTCTTACGAGCAGAGCCGTATTCGTAGCGTTGACGTAGGCACCTGGATTGCCGGTGTTGGTTACCGCTTCTAATCACTTCGGTGATATAAAAAATCCGCCCCCCGGGGCGGATTTTTGTTTTTAAGGTTTCGGGTCGAAAATATCGGTTCCGAGATGGTTGTAATCCACCTTCTGTAACTGGAAGTTGGTGATGTATATCGGCCCGGCTTTCTTCTCGGAAATAAACGGGTAGTTGATGTTGATTTCCTGCGCTTTAATTCCCGTCCACTGTGAGAAAAAACCTAAGAAATCATTGGCTGAACGGCGGGCTTTAATCACCCGATGCGCTTTATCGTCGCTGGAAATGACCATAAAAGGCACCTGAAAATTCTGCTGATATTTATCATCGTGGGCCAGGTATTGCACTTCTTTTCCGCGTTCTTTAAAGGCTAAACCGTGGTCTGAAAAATAAACCATGGAGAAACTGCTGCCGCTGTTGCGTAACTGGTCGTACAGTTTGCGCAGTAAATCGTCCGTCTGCGTCATGGTGTAGAGATAGCACGATGTTTCTTTCGATTGTACAAAGGTTTCGTATTTGCCTTGTGTCCGGTCACAGGCCTGAGGATGTGAACCCATCAGATGCAAAACAATCAGTTGCGGCTGCGAGTGTTCTTCCGCCAACACCTGCGCGGTCATTGTCAGTAGTTCTTCGTCTTTAGCGTTCTTATCTGCTTCAAAATTACCGTTTTTCAGGAAGTGCACTTCATCTGCACGTTTAGCGATGCTGGCGATAGCCGTATCGTATTCGCCTATTTGCCCCTGATTAGAAAACCACCAGGTCTGGAATCCTGCTCGGTTGGCCAGGGTCACAAAGTTATCCTGAAACTGTGGCTTGCCATCGACTACGCGGTTAAGCGTTAATCCGAGAGATTTCTGTGTGGAGCCACTGGCAGCAATATAATCAGAAAAAATCAGGCCGTTAACGCTGCTGGCAAACGGGGTATTGTTCCAGTGACCACCAAAGGCACCGAGGGCATCGCGACGTGCGCTTTCGCCAATGACCACCACATAAGTGTGATATTTTGGTTTAACCGCAGTGACTGTCCAGGTATCTTTCATCCCGGAAAGTTTCGCCATCCGTTCTTGCTCTTCAATCACCTCGTTATTATTGACGATGACATCCTTAGCAAAACGAAATACCGGATAACCGGTGTCTTTCAGTTTAAATACGCCGCCCCAGGCGAGATTTTGAACCGGAGCGACAAAAAATGTCGCCACACTGAATACCAGACACAGGGTGTCGAATTTATTCCAGCGTGCTTTTTCATCCTCTTTTTTCCGCCTGATCGCAATCACGCCGAGCGCAAAAATAAATAAGCCGACCAGATAGCTATACCACGGGAAGATCGTAAGAATTTCGGTCGACTCTTCCATATTGGTGGAATGCAGCGCCAGCAATGTATTGAAGTTAGGCGCACCGTACGCCTGAGCAAAAGGAAAATAACAGGCCGCCACCAGCGAACAGACACCTATTAAGGTTTTTTGCACACGCGGCAACATCCGCCATAACAAAAGCAAAACGGCAGTAAAAGCGGCGGTATAGAGAAAACTAAAGGGATAACCTAAACCAAGGTTAATCAATAGCGACTGTAAAAAGTAGAACGCAGTCCACGGGCTAAAAACCCGGCTACGGGAAACAAGCGATTCTTTAAGGGTTAAGTTCATATGCCACTATCGTAACAAACGCCATGTGCTTACCCTGGCGTCAAGGGTCAATACCTGCAAGAGTGCGTGAAGAGGGGGAAGGGTCCGCATCTGCGAGCCGCAATATACGCAGGGCTGCAAGAAGATAGAGCGAGCTGCCGTTCAGGTCAACTACTGAGGAACAAATCTTTTGCGAAGAGAATAGCAAATCCGATAAAAAGTGGGGTTTTTCAATCCAGAACAATCTATGCCTGCAATAAAGCAGGAGTAAAGCGGCGTACCGCGACGCCGCTATTTATCGGAAGGTTTATCTTGCTGCGGTTTGTTGTTGACCATATCGCACAACATCGAGAGCAGCATTAACCGTACTTTAAAGGGAGAGTGACTAAACACGCGCATACACCTCTTGAACTCATTCATAAGACCTCCTGACTTGCTAATCCCGTCGATCCATGAGGGATGATTGCATTACATACAGATATAGCACAGGCTATATTATAAAGCATCAACTATCTACGAAAAACAATAACTTACAGTGTTATCAATAAGTTACGTTAGTTAATGTCTGTGAGTATTCGGCAGTATTTCTAAGCTGCAGCGACATTTTTGCGACATTTTAAGGGGTTAAGTCGCATAGCATCTTCAAGGTGGCTTGGGGCGAAATGGGCATAACGCATTGTCATAGTGATGTCAGCGTGGCCGAGAATTTTTTGCAGAACCAGAATGTTCCCGCCATTCATCATAAAGTGGCTGGCAAATGTATGGCGTAATACGTGGGTTAGCTGACCAGAAGGCAATTCAATACCTGCACGTTCCAGGGCGGAACGAAAAGCGTTATAGCAGGGCTTCGGAAACAGAGCGCCTTTTGTTTCCGAAATTTCAGCCAGAAGTTCATCATCTAAGGGAATGGTACGGTTCCTTTTCCCTTTTGTTTTTATGAAGGTGACTTTTCCGCCAGCAATCTGGGAGCTTTTGAGTGTCGCCGCTTCATTCCACCTTGCGCCGGTCGCCAGGCAAATTTTTACTACTAACTCTAAGTAACTTACTTTACTGCGTTTGCATTCCAGCAAAAGCCGATCAATTTCTTCAGCAGTGAGGAAAGCCATTTCGGTTTCATCAGTGCGATACTGTCTGACGTTTTCCAGTGGGTTAGGGGCTGACCATTCTCCAATCCGTTTAAGCTCATTGAACATAGCCAGAAAGTAAGCATGTTCAAGGTTCATTGTTTTCGGGGAAACCTTGGATACTCTGTTAGTGCGGGCATAATGCCCATCAAGCCTTTTTGCGCGGTATGCTGTAAACAGTTGAGCATTAAACTCTGTGGCCAGCGGGAATCCCATACACTCTGCCGCCCATGTCATTGCGTCTTTACGCTTTTGACCGTTGCGCAAAGCTACGCCGTGGCGTTCGTACCACATGTTGATTAGGTCGCTTAGAGTACGGAGGTCTTTACCCTCGCCAAGCCAGGGGGAGTTCTCCACTTGCTGAAGCGTATAGTTCTCGTAGGCCAGGGCTTCACCTTTTGTAGCGAATTTTTTACGAATACGCTTACCGGCTTTACCATTGCTTCGATCCACCGTGTAGAAATCGGCAATCCACTGGCCATTTGTTAATTTTCTTACAGACATAGCTTAGCTGTTTAAAATGCGTTGTTTTTGCTGCTGAAATTCTTCTTCAGTAAGAATGCCTTCTGCTTTCATTTCAGCCAAACGTTCAATTTTATCCATGACATCATCAAATGAAGATTTTTCGTTGGAGCTTGTAGGAGCGGTGATAACTTGTGGCTTGTCCAGACTATTCCTTGTCTCATTAACAAGGTTGGTAAAAGGAATTACGGAGGATTTTATAACGTTTTTTATGGTGTAATTCTGTCCACTTGTTGAAATCATTATCTCACCAAATATCAGTCCAGTCTTTCCGCCAACGCTTACAATGTTACGAAGGCTAATATCGACCTGCTTAACACCAAATATCATCCCTTTATCGAGGAAGATAACGCGTTGGTTAGTTAAAGTTATTAACCAGGTGTTGCCATCCATCATACCGCTTACTATGCCAAGCGGTTCCTCGCCGGTGTTTAAAACTTCGGGAAGATGAAAAAATTCTTTTTTTGTACCAAATGGCGTATCTGAAACAGCGGCGGACAATCGTTTCATTTCTACTTTTAATTGGTCTTTAGATGCAGTCTTGTAATCTATCATTATAATTTTCCTTATTATTTTATAGTTAAGATAATACGACCTAAAATTTTTATATCTTCGATAGCGCAATCAAATGCCATCCCAACGCCACTCACTCGAACTTTGCCTACGGGGATGCGCGTAAGGGTTCTCACACTTGTTTTTCCTTCAATTTCAACTAACCAATCATCGTCGTAAACTTCGGGAAAGTGTTGATCAACAATGTACTGCATTGCGTTGTCAATCACACAGATTGGATTCTGTGGTAAAGGCTTACCAGGTAAAAAAGTAACCTTATCGAGCATTAGCAAACCGGAATCATAGAGTTTTCCGTCCACAATCTTCTTACGCGGCAGTTTCATGATGTCTAATTCGTCATCGTTAAACTTTCTTCCTTGCCCAGTCGCAAGCCATTCCAGAGTTGCTCCCGTTTCAGCCATGCATCTAACAACGATATCTGCTGGAAAAAAATCCCTCTTGTAGCGATTAGCCAGGCTGCTACTTGCTATATCAAGATGTTCGGCCAGGGCTAATTTTGTGTTGAAACCATACGCCTGGATGACTCTGTCCAAGACTTCTGATCCGCCATGAGAAAATTCAATTTGTAGTTTCACGAAAATTTTTCCTTGAAATCTTTCTCAAAGCGAGTTTAAACTCTGCTTTGTAGGTTTAAGTGAATATTGACAGTTACAGCCCTGTATTACCGTACAGGTTGACTAATGGAGTTTGCCTTATGCGTCCGAGCATTACAATCATCATACCGGAACCTTACCTGCCTTTAGACGAATATTGCCGTCGTACTGGTACAAACAAAGAAACTGCCAGAAATCTGATCGAATACGGGAAATTGCCCATTAAACCTAAGGGTAAGCAGAAGAAAGGCCTGGTTGAGGTCAACATGGCCGCGCTAACCATTCAGGCTTTAAGTGAATGTGATATTTCACTTAACGCGTAATTCATCCTACGGATTAGCGAGAGGCAAACAATGTTTGATTACCAGATCTCTAAACATGCGCGATTTGATGCGGCTTGCCGAGCATTTGCAATTGAGCACAATCTTGAAGATGTGGCTGTTGCCGTTGGTATAAGGCCGCAGATCCTGCGCAACAAACTAAATCCAGCGCAACCGCACCGTTTAACATGCGATGAGCTTATATCCATTACGGATTACACCGAAGATGCACGTTTACTGGATGGGATGTTAAGCCAAATTAACTGCCTGCCATCCGTGCCTGTGAATAATGCCACTGAAGGCAACATGCAACTGTGTGCTCTAAGCGCCACTGCGTGCGTGGGGGCGATTGCTGGGGAAGCCGTATCAACTTGCCATATGACTGCCGCTCGTCGTACTCAAATTCTGGATCGCGCCCGCGATGCAATTCGTAGCTTATCCGTGCTGGCTTATACCGTGGAAAGTCGTTTTCACTCTACGCCCGTCCTGGCCGCTGCGGTAGCGCTGGTCACAATCAATGCCACCGGCCTGATATGAGGGAGCACTATGAAAGCGTTTGCCACCTACCTGAAAAATGAATCACCAGCAATGCAGTTGCCAAGTGGATCAACGGGTTGGATAGAACTGCCCAACGGGCAGCGTTGGAACCCCGGTCACATGTACAAATTCAATGGCCAGCAACAGCGCCGCCCGTGGTGGTGGCGTTTGATGGGGTTATAAATCTAAAGGGGAATAATATGCGCAAGCCTAAAAAAACCAGCGGCACGATAGTGTATTTCACCATAAAGCGCCATCTAGAAAGTAGCCGCCAGGGAGATGAACGCGGGCGCGTGTGGTTTCACAATCACTCTTGTTTGGACGTTCCGTTTTGTCGCGCGCCACGTCTTGTCCGTCGTCTGTCTTTCAACTTTGATCGTTAACTATCACAGCACGGTGGGAAGAGGGCGCTATGGCGATTAGTCAGGAACAGCAAAAGCGTGGACTTGAGCAATTAAAACAGATCCGCCGTAAATATTTCAGCGAAAGCAGTAAGGCCGCTGAATGGTGGGACGACTTAACACCAGAATGGCGCGGTGTGGTTCTTCATGCTGCTGCGATTACTTCAGGTTCCAGAGTATTTAAAGCTCATTTATGCAAATGCTGCTGGCGGGAGATTTATGAACGCCTGGGCTATCGGTACATGATTCAACTGCGTCAGGGGATATCACGGGCGCGATTAACATTTGACGGTTTTGGCAGTTTACGTGACAGCGATTTTTCGAAACGTACCGCGAATCGGCCAATAAAAAAAGCACATCCAATTTGTAGTAATAGTGGGGTGCAGATGGTGATCGCGCCTCATATCGTCCATAAGTTCCAGCAATAGAGGAATCACTAATGACCATTATTTCCGTTGAGGGTAAATCGTTGCGGGAAGAACTCGCTGTATGGGGCGTCCCTCATATCTATGTTGTATCGTTTGCAGCGAAAAACACCAGTGAAAATGGTCGCATCGCTTTGCATCCTTTCTTTTTCAATGACGCCGAACACATGATGAATCTGCGCCACTGGTTAGCTATTAATGCCGCTTTCTGGTGCTGCGTGTACCGCGAAGCACAGAGCAAAGATGCGCAGATCGAAGCGCTGGCAGGGATTCGCGCGATTTTCTATACAGCCGGGGCGCTGGGTGTTGGCGAGATAAAATCAATAATCCAGGAGTGGTGGCAGACAACCTATGAGCTGCATCTGATTCCGGCACCGAACTATTCAGCCGCCACAGTACTAACCCATTTTCACTAATTAACTGTCTGAATTTTTGGTCACAGTTCAAGTGGCCGGGGATTCTTTTGCCTTAAGGGAACCCAAAATGTATATGACACATCAGGATTTACCCGCAACAAAGCTTGGTACTGATCTACTGGACATGCTTGCTAAAGCCACGCAGGAAGGTAAAGCCGCAGTTGCTGACCTGTGTTCCATCCGCCTGGATAAGCTGGCCACTCATGCAGCAAATGAAGGTTTAAGCGCAGCGGAAATCGTTGAGTTGATCCGAGAAGAGGCCGAGGCTATTTGCAGCAAAGGCGGTGCGGCATGGCAATAAAAACACCACTAAAATGTCCTTCGCCATCGCTTCTTGAGGCCAGCATATGATGTTGGCTATAAAGGAACACTTCTATGCTGTCGATACGTGGCGGCGTGAAACTTTCGCATCTTGCATACCGGCAGACGCGACAATCACAGAACGCCGTTTGTGGGCTGTAAATCCGCAGGATCATGAATGGAGAGCCCGGTACCTGCATGAGATACCCGACTGGTTAGCCGGGTATTTTGGCCGTCGTTACGAAAAGCTGTTTGCTGGTCGTGACGGGCGTTGTCGTGCCAATACATTCCTGCGCCAGACTATCGGCGGGAGTGTATTGCCACGTCTGCGCAAAGTGGCTGCGCGTTACTCGCTGGCCGCTGACGCTGCTGATCTTACTTTTGGTAAGTCGCTGGAGCGCTTGCCGTCACTAGACCGTCCTGATCTTAAAAAACTGGCTGGCCAGGTATCTGGTTGGATTTCCCAGTCACTTTATGACTTCACCGAACAGTTTGACTCCGGCACTGACGACGCCAGAGAGCTGCATCGCCGCACCTTGGAATCATACCGCCATCTTTGCGCGGGTTGCCTGATGCTGAATAACCAGCCGCCGTACTGGGCTGAACATGAGGCCAATGAAGGTCAACTGGAAATGCGTAAGGCGGAATCCGGGATACTGCGCATGATGGCGCCGGAATGGTGGTACCTACGTCTTAAACGTGCGCGTGATATGCAGCGCGAACATATGGCCATCGCGGTGGGACAGGTACAAAAAGCGGCCAGCGCTTATGTATCCCGCAAAACACTGGACGAATGGATAGACCAGAAAAAGCGGAATCTGGAGTTCTTTAAAAAGTTTGATCTGCTGAATGATGAGGGGCTGCGCATTGCACTGGACAGCATGGTGCACCGCAGCATTGCAAATCCGGCGATCCGTCGATGTGAACTAATGGTAAGAATGCGAGGGTTTGAAGATATGGCCAATGAAGAAGGGCTGGCCGGTGAGTTTTACACCATCACCGCGCCATCACGTTTCCACGCAGTGCACAGCAAAGGTGGCTTTGTATCGCAATGGGATGGATGTACACCGCAGGATACCCAGCGCTATTTATGCGGCGTATGGGCAAAAGCACGCGCAGCGATCTCGCGTGCGGGTATTCATGTATTTGGGTTTCGGGTTGTTGAGCCTCACCATGACGGGACACCGCACTGGCATATGTTGCTTTTTATGCGTCCGCATGACGTGGACACGGTACGCGATATTCTTTGCTATCACGCCAGAATTACCGATTCTGAAGAACTGCAATCTGAAAAGGCGCTGAAGGCGCGTTTTCATGTTGAAGTTATCGATCCCGCCAAAGGTTCGGCCACGGGCTACATCGCGAAATACATTTCAAAAAATATTGATGGTTTTGCGCTGGATGGTGAGCAGGACGAAGAAACCGGCGAAAACCTGCGTGATATGGCTAAGTCCGTTTCTGCATGGGCTTCACGCTGGCGTATTCGTCAGTTTCAGCAGATTGGTGGTGCGCCGGTAAGTGTCTGGCGTGAGCTGCGTCGGTTGCGGGATCAGGTGCTGACCGATCGCAGAATGGATGCGGTTCTGGCCGCTGCTGATGTCGGGGACTGGGCTGCATATACCCAGGCGCAGGGCGGTGCACTGGTTGCCCGCCGTGATCTGGTTGTTCGTCTGGCCTATGAAATTACGGAACAGGGCAACGAGTACGCAGAGGACGTGCAGCGCGTACAGGGGGTTTATTCTCCTTTGGTTCCTGATTCGGAAGTTTGCACCCGTCTGGTTAAGTGGCAAAAGGTTGCGAAGTTGGCCGAAGCGCCAGCGGAGGCGGGGTTTTCTGGCGGCAACGCCGCCCCTTGGAGTTCTGTCAATAACTGTACGGAGGGGGGAATCCTCAGACGGTTAAAACTGGAATTATGCAGTCGGGGTTTTAACGGTTCTAATGAAGAAATAGCCATTCTCCTGCGGGGTAGTGGTTTGATGTTTGGCCAAGGGGGACTGGTTTACCGTAATGGGTGGCTTAAAGAGATTCAAAACGAGCCATTAAACGAGTTATGGCCGGGGTGGGTCTAGCAGGGTAAATATGTGAAATGCATGCATTTCTCAGTAGATGGAAGGAAATTAAATTTCACTATTCGTGCTTTACGGTGTACGGTATACTGGATACTTATCCAGTCACTATTGCTTGTGGGGGCTAAATGGATCTTTTGGAGGCGTCGGCACAGCTGGAACGCATTGAATTATTAGCTAAAATTGCCCATGATTACGAAAGTAACCAGAGAGAAAAAACAATCGCTTTGGCCTGGATTGGAGAACTTGCGGAAGAGGTTCACAAAATGGTTAAAAAGGAAGGGAAAAGCCCTCATTCTGGGGGCTTTTTAGGCAGCGGGAGTCACTTTCAGTAAATCGAATGCCACCTGGCGCTGAGCGGGAGAAAGTGCACTCAGTATTTTTTGCACCACCGCATCACCCGTTTTAGCGCTGGGGCTAAGAGTGTGGGAAAATGTCAGATTCATAACAAATGTGTGGCCACATTCAACATCTGAGCAGGCGCAGTAAATATCCGCAATTTGTCGGTGCTTCCTGTTCGTTTTACGAATAACAGCCTTTGAGCCGCATTCCGGGCATTCGATTTTCAGAACTCGCATATTCCATGCTCCCGCTGTTAAATGAAGCATGGATTTTAGCCAGTTTCGCATCATGCCGCACCTTTATCTATTGATTCTATGTAACTTAAATCAAAGTTTAGGTGCAACCTTTCCGGTATTTCGGGATCGTTGTTAACGGCCAGCATGAAACGGCGCTGGATGGGGGCAATTTCGCTTTTCTTATAAATGCGTTCAGCCTTTTCAACATCCCCCAGTCCGGCAGTGTTCTGCGGGACAATACCGGCGAGGCCGGCAGGGAAACGGTGCGCGTTCAGAATGTCCTGTGCGCTGATGTTCTTGATGTTGGCAAATTCATCCTTAGCAGAAATATCACCCATTTCAATGAACTTGATGGCGTCGCCGTCTCCGCCGGGAATGTTTACAAGGATGGTGGAGAAGTTCCCGATCCCTTTGCTGTCACGCAGCTGCTGTTCAATTTCTTCCTCCATTTCGTCCGTCATGCTGGGATCGCGGGTATAAAGAATTCCGCCTGTGTGCGCACCGTTGTGGTAGTAGCGGCGTCGGAAAATGACCGCTTCACTGTTAAGTAACGCGGAATGCACACCGCCGATGTAGTCCGGAAGTCCGTAGATATGCTGTTGTGGGTCATAAATTTTGATAAAGATAATATCTTCTTCTGGCCATATCTGCGGTTCCCCTTCCTGTAACACTACGTAGTCACCGGGCTTATCCAGGGCGTTATCTCTGACTTTGCGGCGGCGAATATACAGACCGGGTAAGGGTTCAAGTGCGATAACGTCTCCCCAGCCGTTACGAATTTTGGCAATCGCAATATCCCCAAAGGTTATATAGTCATACGCTGCCGCTTCCAGCTGGTCGTGAATAAGTCCGCCCCCCTGGTAATCTGAAACAATCATGTTTTTGCGGGCGTGAATGATGCCGCCGTGCTGACCGTTCAGATTAATCAGTTGCGCGAGTGCCAGCCGGTCAATCGGCTGGGTGAAGTGATCGGCGGCATTGTCGTACCAGATATCACGGTAATCTGTGCCGGTAGTCAGAACCGGTTCAGGTTTGCCGAATGTGATAATGCTCATCTTTTTTGATTTGTCGCCGCGCTGGTCGCGCTTAACAAAGCGTTTCTTTTTACTCATGCAGCCTCTTTCCTTACACCCCAGCGGGATTTAGGTTTGTTTTCATAGTTAAGGGGTTCGTTATGCAGACCGTGGGTAATCGCCCAGAACGCCTCCGCGTGGCCAGTATCCTGGCTGCGGTCAGCGACAAACGTCATGGCGTTGCCGCTTTGTGTGGTGGTTCGGCGCACAGACATAAAGCTGGCAGCGATCTCTTTCAGGTTTTTATCCCACTCAATACGCTGGCTTTCCACCACGTCTACCGCTTTCAGTACCAGTTGATTTTTGGTGTTCAGGTCGTAACGAATAGGGACGGCCACGCGCATGGCAAAATGCTGAATGTTGTCAAAAACACCCTGGCCAATGCCGGTAACGTCCACACCCAGATAAGTGAAGTTGTATTTTTTAAACAATTGCTCGATCTGTTTTGCTTGGTACCGGAAGTTCATGCCTTTCCAGTAAATCACCTTCAGAACGCGGAATTTCTCCACGGCGAGTATCGGCGGCGCGATGATGACAAAACAGGACAAATCACCGCTGCGAGCCGGGTCAAAGCCACCCCATACCGACCTGTCACCAAATGGCCGCGCTGCATCAGGGTTGTGATCCTGCCAGGTGTCGATTTCAACACCGCAGGCTTCCAGATCGGAAAAGCTGAAAACGGAATCTTTGCTGTCAACGAACACGCACATATAGAGCATGTTAAAAGTGGCGTCGTTGTAGCGATTGCGAAGTTTCTCGATGTTCGCCAGGTTGAAACCGCCTGCAATGGCATCTTCCATCGTAATGGCGTAGCGCCATTGCCCATCCGGGCAGAGTCGCCCGCCGTCACGCATTTCGTTAAAGGACGGAAACTTAATGGCCGCACGTTTTTTACTGCCCTGTTTCCACTCATCGCCCGTCCAGAACGGGTAAGCCTGGTGCGTTTTTGCCGATGGCGTTGAAAAATAGGTGGTGCGCCACTTGTCATGTGTGGCCATTGCGCTGGCCACTTCGTTAAGTTTTGCAAAGTTTGGCACCCAGAAATATTCGTCACAGTACAGGTGGCCACTGTAGGACTGGGCGGTGTTTTTGTTGGTGGAGAGAAAACGTAGTTCTGCGCCGTTGCTTAAGCGGATCGGGTTGCCGGTTAGCGTAATACCGAAATACTGCTCTGCAATATTCACGATGTAAGACCGGAACACTTCAGCCTGTGCCTTTGACGCTGACAGAAAGATTTGCGGATCGCCGGTCATCACCGCGTTTTCAAACGCTTCAAACGCAAAATACCAGGTCGCACCGATCTGGCGGCTTTTCAGGATGTTCCTGACAAGCTGGCCAATGTTATTGCGCAGGTGTTTCTGATATTCAAAAAGATGTTCTTCAGCCCATGCGTCAAAGTCCTCCTGCGTCAGCGACGTAATATCGTTTTTCTTGTATTTCCGTTTGCTGCGTGGTTCGTCGTCATTGTTGTCCCGCGCAGCTGCTTGCCCGGAACTCTGACCGCTGGCCATTTTCTCTTTGTGTTTATTACTCTGCGCACGCAGTTTCGTGGCATGAGCAATGAGCATGTCCATTTCTTTCAGGTCGAGATCGGTTTTGTTATCGCGGCTGGCCAGCAGCTGGTAACGGCGTTCAATTGCTTCCTCTGTGCTTTCAAAACTGAGCAAATCCGCCCAGCTGTATTTCTCCGCCCAGTAGTAAACGATCCGCGCATTCGGCAGATTTAATTCAGATGCGATTTCCTTTGGCGTATAGCGGCGCAGATAAAGTGCACGAACAACGCCTTTTAATTCTTCAGAGTATTTAGCCATGCGGATAATTATGCCGTGGCTGTGATGAAAAAACGGTGGTGTTAATTCGTGTCTGTTCGGTAAAGCGTTATAACCGAACTGTTCAGAATAAAGCGTAATGCGGTGGTGGTTTTATTTGGCAATAATTGATTTGCAGCGTCAGGGAGTGGAACAGGGGGGATATGTCACATTTAAAAACTGACTGGCTGTGTGTTGCTACTGAAGGGGATACCGTTGATGGCAGGGTAATTCAACGGCAGTGGATCATTGATATGGGGGAAACCTATGACTATAGCCACTATGTCGCTTTAATCTGGCCAGAACATGAGGATGATTGCGGGAATTTTGGTGAAGTGCTGGAAGCTACCTGGAATGATGGTGAAGATGGACTGGCAAGGTTATATGTCAGCCTTTGCCCGAATATGCGTCTGATTTTCGCAAATCATGAAGATCAGCTTTTGTTCTTCTCCATTGAGCCGGAAGAAAACTGGCGCGGTAGCGGGCGTACTTACCTGAAAGGGCTGGCGGTAACAGATACACCTGCCAGCGTTGGCACCACACGGCTGCGCTTTAGTCGTCGGCGCAATAAATTAACAAAGCAGGGATATTACAGCTGTGTAATTTCCCGCGACGGAAAAATTAAACAGGAAGCAAGAATGAAGAACTGGCAGAAACTGTTTGGTATTAAGCCAAAGTTTGAAGATGAAACGCCGCAGGATAATCTTGCTCCGGATGAAGATAAATTACAGGCGCTTGCCAATGTGGTGAACGATCTGGAAGCGCGAGTGGCGAAAATTGAAACTCAACTGAATGACGTTCAGGGTGATGTTGACACAATTGCTGAAGTGGTGGATACGCAGGAATTTGCGGCAATTCGCGATAATGCAAAAGAAATCGTAACCCGCTTTAACGAACTGGGTAATAAAAACACCCGTACACCGGGGCGTACTATAAAAGATCAAGCCGGGAAATTTAATTTCCTGTAATTCGCTTTATTGCTAATTAGCCCAGAATATATTTTTAAATCGCTTAATTGCGAGGGAGTTTTATGCACCTTAATAATCGTGCGCGGGATTTACTGGATAAATATTCGGCGGGGATGGCGCAGCAGTTTGGTGCGCGTGATACCAGTCGATATTTTTCCCTGAATGACCCACAGGAAAATGCGCTGCGTCTTGCGTTGCTGGAGTCCGTCGAGTTCCTGAACATGATCACCTGTCTGGATGTTGACCAGCTGAGTGGCCAGGTGATCTCTGTCGGTTCCTCTGTGCTGCATACCGGCCGCAGCGAAAATGGCCGTTTCATTCGTCAGGTAGGCGTTGACGGTAATGACTATTCCCTGGTTGAAACAGACAGCTGTGCCGCGTTGCGCTGGGATCTGCTTTCTGTCTGGGCAAACGCCGGTAAGGACGAAAACGAGTTTTACAACCTGGTACAGGCATTCACCACGCAGGCTTTTGCGCTGGATATGTTGCGCATTGGTTTTAACGGTAAAAGTCGCGCGAAAACCACTGATCCGGAAACTAACCCGAACGGCGAGGATGTGAACGTTGGCTGGCATGAGCGTATGAAAACGCTGCTGGGCGGCAATCAGATTATGACGGATGCCGTGGTGCTTGATGAGGCCGGGGATTACAAATCACTGGATGCAATGGCGTCCGATCTGATTAACGCCAAAATCCCGGCACAGTTCCGCAATGACCCGCGTCTGGTTGTTCTGGTTGGTGCCGATCTGGTCGCAGCTGAACAATACCGACTGTATCAGGCAGCAGACCGTCCGACTGAAAAAATCGCGGCGCAGATGCTGGGAAGCACCATTGCTGGCCGTCCGGCTATTATCCCGCCGTTTATGCCGGGTAAACGCATGGTGGTTACGCCGCTTTCTAACCTGCACATCTACACCCAGCGCAATACCCGTATGCGTAAGGCGGAGTTTGTTGAAGATCGTAAGCAGTTCGAAAACAAATACCTGCGCAATGAAGGTTACGCGGTGGAAGTGCCGGAGCTGTATGCGGCTATTGATGAATCCGCTGTGACAATCGGCAAAGTCTCCGAACCGGTGGAGGGTTGATAAATGGCACTTTCCCCTGCGCAGCGTCACAGCCAGCGTATTGCGATGGAACAAAAGCTGAAACGTCGGCAGGCACTGGAAACCACGGAAAGTATGCACCTACTAGTCAGGGCGCTGGAAACGGATGTGGAACATGTTCGAAGTCTGCCGACCATCGCTGATCGCGTCAAGTACAAACGCGATGTGCTGTTGCCACGCTGGGGTTCCACTGTGGAAGCCTATCTGGAGAGTGGTCAGGTGTACGCCAATCCGGTTTTTGCCTGGTGTGTTATCTGGCTGTTTGACGTGGGCGATCTGGATCAGGCGCTGGACTGGGCTGACATTGCTATCAGCCAGCAGCAGGCAACCCCGGATCGGTTACGCAGCAATTTTCCCACTTTTGTGGCGGATACGATGTTGGCATGGGCGCAGGAAACCACAGGGCGCGGGGAAAGTGTGGAGCCTTATTTCACCCGCACGTTTGAGCGAGTGGAAAACACCTGGCGACTACATGAGCAAGTGACGGCCAAATGGTTCAAGTTTGCCGGTCAGGAGTTGCTACGCAATGACGATGGCCAGAAAACGGCGGCGGGCGTGGATGATATTGAAACGCTGGAAAAGGCCGATCATCTGCTGGCTATTGCAGAAAAACACTACTCAAAAATTGGCGTCAGAACGGCACGGCAGACAATCGCTGCCCGTATCCGAAAACTGACTCAAGGGTAAAGACTACCGCAAGCCAGGCGGACGCGGTGGAGGGCAGAACACCTTGTGTGTAACTGCGCCGTGGAAACCGGCCAGTCCGCCTTTTTCGGGGGATTTATGTTTAGCGGAAAGCCGCTGGATTATCAGGATGAACCGCTGACCAATAACGGATTCTGGCCAGATCTGAATCTGAAGGATTTTCAAGCGCAGCGGTCACTACCGCCAGATATTGACGCTGACACCATCAGCCAGGCGTTGCTTGCAGCGGTGGCGGAGGTGAATGCGGAGCTGGAAAACGTGGAGTCCAGTTGGATAGCGAAAGGCTACACGCTGGCGGCAGAGGTACCAGGTGTAAAAATGGGCGGACTGAACAGCCTGTGCGCCCAGTATATGAAGGCCGTTTTTGCCAGGGCAAAAGCGGATCTGCTGGGGGAGTTCGCCACTATCGGGCGGCGCGATACTCATCCGGGACAGGAAAGTATGGAAACCCGAGCGGGGTTACTGGCTGAAGCATCGGTGGTGATCCGCCGTATGAAAGGGCTGAAACGGGCAACGGTGAAAAAAGTATGAGCCAGACGCAGATCCAAAGCCTGACCACATTTTTTAAAGATAACGTCCCGCCCCGTGCGATGCAGTCATTTGACAGTGTGCTGGATGAGATGAAGTTCATCCCTGCGGCGAAGGATTACGGGCTGGGACAATATCGCCAGGCGGTTATCCGATATGACGCGGTTCTGAGCTGGGAGCGTTTCCCGTATCGCCTTTGCCCGCCGCAGTTGCTTATGTCCTTACTGGCTGCATGGCTGGATGATGCTGACAGGGAACTAGTGGATGAAGTGGGGCTGAGTGAAGCTGAACCTGACTGGGATGTGTCGGTGGAGGATGAGGAAGTGGCCACTGTGGTGCTGACTGTTCCGATGGTAGAAGAACTGGTGATCAGGCAGGACGAAAACGGGGCTATTCCGTGGCGGGGTGAGCGCTGGTCACTGGTTGAGCCTGAAATCTGGACGGCACTGACCGCCAGTATTTACAGCGTGGATGAGGCCGGTGCGCCGGTGGGGGATAGCGAATGATTGCTGGTGGCGAGCTGAATAAAAAACAGCTGGCCGAATTGCGCAAGGCACTGGCCAGCATGGAGCTGCCGCCGAGAAAACGGCAGCGTCTGATCTGGCGTCTGGCCAAATATGGCGTGATTGCTGCGGCAAAACGGCATGTGCGCAATCAGGAATCCCCGGATGGCAAGTGGCCGGGACGTAAGACAAAACGCAAAGGGAAGATGCTGCGCAACCTGCCAAAGCTGCTGCATATCCGTGAAATGCCAGAAATTCAGGCTGTGCGGATCTATTTACAGGGTGGTGGATACCGGAACGGGGAAGCGCCGGTACCAGCCGGAACGGTGGGGTACGCGCAACAAAACGGAATGCGCGTAAAGGTCAGCCGCAGTAATCAGCCACGGAAGGCAGAGGCCGGGAAAATGGCGACGCCTGCCCAGGCCAAAAAATTACGGGCGCTGGGGTACCGGGTGAAAACCGGTAAGAGATGGAAAAAGCCCACACTGGGCGAAATCACCAAAACGATGCCATACAGCCAGGCGGGGCTGCTGATTCGAAAACTCAGTAGTAAAGCCGTGAAAACCAGCTGGACAGTGGATCTTCCTGCTCGTGTGTTTCTGGGCATGAATGATGATGAATTTGACAAGGCGCTGGCGCGTCAGCTTCAGGCCATCGGCTTTGGCTGGGACGTTAAGGCGCAGGATATTAAGGGGAAAGCATGACCTGGCCAATTGTGACCGTAAACCAGGTAAATCAGCTGATGGGTGAAACCAATGAGGTGGAACGCACACTGCTGTTTATCGGCACGGGTACCAAAAATGTGGGGAAAACGCTGGCGGTGAATGCCCAGAGTGATTTTGATTCACTGCTGGGCGAGGAAGCCAGCCCGCTGAAAAATGATGTTCTGGCTGCGCTGGCGAACGCTGGCCAGAACTGGTGGGGGTTCATTCACGTCCTGCCAGCTGACGCGGAGGCGGACGCCTGGGTGAAAGCGGTTTTAGCCGCGCAGGTGGTGTGCTCTGTGGAAGGCGTGGTGCTGTCTGACGATGTCACTGCTAAAGCGCAAGTAAATCAGGCAGTGACGTTACGAACCACCCTGATTTCAAAGTATGGCCGCTGGGTGTGGTTCATTCTGGCCGCACAGGGAGTGCAGGACGAAGAAGCCCAGGCGGATTACTTGGTTCGCTTGGCCACTCTTCAGGATGGGATTGCAGAAAAGTCGGTTCAGTTGGTTCCCCGGCTGTGGGGAAATGAACCGGGTGTGCTGGCTGGTCGTCTGTGTAGCTGTATGGTGACTATTGCAGATAGTCCGGCGAGGGTTAAAACCGGTGCGCTGATGAATCTGGGCAGTGACGAAATGCCGGTTGATGGTACCGGAGAAGTTCTTGAGTTGGCCACACTTCAGGCGCTGGAAGCACAGCGTTTCAGTGTGCCAATGTGGTACCCGGATTATGACGGTTTTTACTGGTCAGATGGCCGCACGTTGGACGTTGAGGGCGGCGATTATCAGTCGATTGAAACTTTGCGCGTCGCGGATAAAGCTGCCCGCCGTGTTCGTTTGCTGGCTATCAGTAAAATCGCTGATCGTTCGCTGAATAGCACGCCAGGAAGTATCGCCGCACATCAGACACTGTTCGCCAGTCCACTGCGCGAAATGTCTACTGCGGCCAGCATTAATGGGGTGTCATTTCCCGGAGAAGTGAAGCCGCCGCAGGATGGTGATGTATCCATTGTCTGGAAGAACAAAAAGGCAGTTGATATTTACATTGTGGTACGTACCTGGGAAGTGCCACTGCAAATCACCATCAGCCTGTTACTGGATGCCAGTCTGGAGGCTATAGCATGACCAAACGTATTTCGGGTATGTCGTTTGACACCTATATGGACGGCGATCTGATCCATATCGAGAAAATCACGCTCGATATTACGGATAACAGCGCTGCCGCCCAGACGCGTGGCGTCCCTGATGGGTATGTGGATGGCGATGTTGCCGCTGAGGGGGAAATTGAAGTCAGTTCAAAAACACTTCAGGTGCTGACAGCCAAAGCCCGTGCAGCGGGTTCATGGCGTGGGCTTCCACCACTTGATTTTCTTTTCTATGCCAAAGCCAGTAGCGAAGAAATGAAGGTGGAGACGTTCGGCAATAAATTGCAGGTCAGCAACCTGCTGGATATTGATCCGAAAGGTGGCGGTGTGACCACGCACAAAATCAAATATTTCGTGACCAGTCCGAAATTCGTCAACATCAACGGTGTGCCGTATCTGGAAGCGGAAGCCACAGAAAACCTGATCGGATAAGGGGCAGGGATGCAGGAACATGAAAAGAGCCTTTATTCACTGCTGATCATTGGCGCACTGATTGCCATCGGCAATGTGCTGACCAGTAATGACCCAATCACGCCGCGCCTGTTTGCCGGTCGCGTGATCCTGGGCAGTCTGGTTTCAGTGGTGGCCGGGGCGGTACTAATTCAGATCCCGGATGCCAGCCCGCTGGCCATTCAGGGGCTGGGGGCGGCGCTGGGGATTGCCGGTTATCAGGCGGTGGAAGTGTGGCTGCGCAGACGTGCAGCGGGAAAGCAGAACGGGAGCAAGACAAATGACCCTGAGTGAAAAACAGCAATTATTCACAGTCATGGTGGCCAGTCTGATCCACTGGGCAGAAGAACATGGCTACAGACTGACGTTCGGTGAGGCTTACCGTACACCAGAACAGGCCGCGCTGAATGCGAAGAAAGGCAGCGGCATTTCTAACAGCCTGCACACCCAGCGGCTGGCGGTGGATTTCAATCTGTTCGTGAACGGTCAGTACAAAACCCGTACAGAAGATTATCTGCCACTGGGGGAATACTGGGAATCACTGGGTGGTTCCTGGGGCGGACGCTTCAAATCCAGACCTGATGGTAATCATTTCAGTCTGGAACATAACGGGGTGCGCTGATGAGCAGCGGGCAGTGGTTGGTTGTGGTGGCGCTGGCGTTTGTCTGGGGCTGGCTAACCGCTGACTGGCGGCGTGATAGCTTAGAGCTGGCAATCAATACAGCGGCGCAGGTGGCCGGTACTGAATCGCGAAAAGCAATGCAGGGTATTGCCAGTGATTCGGCCAGAGCGCTGGAAGATAAACTGGAGGCGTTAAAAAATGTGGCACCGCGAGAGATACGCACTGAAGTGCTTAAGCCTGTTTTTACCAGTCGTTGCCTGTCTGATGAGTTTGTCAGCATGTACAACCGTGCCGCAACCGGTACCGAACGTGCGTTATCAGGAAAATCTGAAAACTAAATGTGCCACGCAGTTGCCGCGCCTGAATGGTGCGACAGGAAAAGACTCAGCGGAATTACTGACGATTTATCTTGAGTTATATGGTCAGTGTGCTGCACGTCATAATCAGTTAGTGGATGAAATTATTTTAAGAGAGAGTTATTGATGGAACAAATTAAACTGTGTGTTTGTGGTGTTGAAATTATTTTTGAACCAAACCAGACTGCCTACAATAAATTTATTAATGAAATGGCAATGGACAATAAGGTTGCTCCTGCGCATAACTATCTGACACGAATTGTTGCGATTGAAAGTAAAGCCTCACTTTGTGAAGTATTAAAACGTCCGGGTGCTGCACTTCAACTGGTTGGCAAAGTAAATGATATTTATGCGCCTGAACTAGAAATTGAAGTAAAAAACTGACAAAGCGAGTCCATGAAATTGAAATGAATGGACTCGAACAATATTTAATTCTACGCCGTCATTATTTACCACATGGTCAGGATTCCGTTGATGATATCGCCGCCGCTATCTGGCTGGACAATCGTCACTGGGAATATACGGGAATAGCCGTGGCCAATGGTGTGGCAAAAGCATTTAAAGGCAATGAATGAAACAATTAGATTTTACATTAAGCCTGATTGATAAATTATCCCGCCCGTTAAAACAGGTGCAAGGTAACGTCACCGGCTTTGCGGAAAAATCAAAAGCAGCCTTTATGCAGATCGGTGGTGGCGTTCTGGCGCTGGCAGGCATCGGGATGGAGATCAAAAGTGCTTTATCACCGGCAATTGAAATGTATGACGCGCTGAATGATGCTGCCGCAAAAGGTATTGATGATTCAGCACTTAAGACAGTTCAGCGTGATGCCCTGCGCTTTAGTACAACCTATGGTGCCAGTGCGGTGGAGTTTGTTAAATCCACGGAAAATATTAACGCTTCCATTGCCGGACTGACGGGTAATGAACTGCCGAAGGTGACGAAAGTCGCCAATACCCTGGCGTTTGCGCTCAAGTCCACAGCGGCGGACACGGCGGAATTTATGGGGCAGATGTTCGGTAACTTTTCCGCCGATGCCGCCAGACTGGGCAAGGTGGAATTTGCCGAGCAGTTGGCAGGCAAGATGGTTTATATGCGCAAAACCTTTGGCACAGAAATGGCCACTATCAAGGATTTGATGGAAGGTGCGCGCGGCGTCGGGACTAACTACGGTGTGGGGCTGGATGAACAGCTGGCCGTGCTGGGGCAACTTCAGCGGACGCTGGGAACGGAAGCCAGCAGCGCCTATGAAGGATTTATGACCGGCGCGATTGATGGCGCTAAAAAGCTGGGGCTGTCCTTTACTGACTCCACCGGCAAAATGCTGTCCATGCCTGAAATGCTGATCAAGTTGCAGGGCAAATATGGCAAAAGCCTTGAAGGGAACCTGAAAGCCCAGGCGGAGCTGGATGCAGCCTTTGGTGACAGTTCGGCAGTGGTTAAACATCTTTACGGCAATGTCGCGTTACTTCAGCGGAACATCACCGAACTGGGCGGCGCGGACGGCCTGAAGCGTACCCAGGAAATGGCACAAAAAATGGTTAAGCCGTGGGATCGCTTTGTACAAATCCTGAAAGCCATTCAGACCGTGATCGGACTGACGCTGATCCCGGTGCTGTATCCGGTTCTGAATCGCCTGGCTGATATGGGGCAGACCTTTGCTCGTTGGATGCAGTTGTTTCCTAACATTGCCCGTGTGATTGGTTATGCGTCGGTGGCACTACTGAGCTTTGCCGCCGTGGGTGCGGTTGCCAATATCGTGATGGGGGTATCCAGATTCATCATGATGGGATTACGTGGGATCTGGGGGGCGTTAACGGCGGTTACGAAAATCTACACGGCGACTGTCTGGCTGGCGCAAATGGCGGTAATCGCCTGGAATACCACGCTGAAGTTTTTACGCGGCGCGTTACTGGCGGTACGCATGGCCGCAATGATGACCGGAATTGGTATCAATCTGATGAGCTGGCCAATCCTGCTTGTGATTGGTGCCATTGCGCTGCTTGTTGCTGGTTGTTATCTGCTGGTTAAGCACTGGAACACGATAAAAGCATCGGTGATGAATACCGAAGCCTTTCAGGTATGCGCTGCCGTAGTGAAATGGCTAGCGGGGATCTTTGTTATAGCCTGGCAATATGTCAGTGATGGATGGAACAGCTTCATTTCTATGCTGACAGGATTTTCGCCATCTGAGGCATTAAAGGGAATGGCCACCGGTATTATGTCGCTGTTTGATATTGTCTGGAACTCAATCAAAGAGGGATTTCTTAAGTCGTGGAACTGGATTGTTCAGAAACTGAATGAAATTCCCGGCGTGGATATTTCTCTGGCCAGTGAAACCTTACAGCCATTAACTGGTAATACGCTGTCTACGGGGGGCGATTTAAAAGGTGTGGATAATGGTGGTATCAGTAAAACAATCAGCAGCAACACAACATCTGTAATCGATAACAGCCGGAAAATTGGTGAAGTGCATTTCCATACCAAAGAAGCATTTTCTCCACTCCAGCTTATGGAATGGCAGGAGCTTGGTGCATGAGTAATGTTCTTTATATTGATTTGCTGATTC
Source organism: Escherichia sp. E14V7 (assembly GCF_004212225.1). Classification (NCBI taxonomy): domain Bacteria; kingdom Pseudomonadati; phylum Pseudomonadota; class Gammaproteobacteria; order Enterobacterales; family Enterobacteriaceae; genus Escherichia; species Escherichia sp. E14V7. The sequence goes on along the minus strand of NZ_RHJJ01000014.1, from coordinate 77,395 downwards.
AGGGCGGTGATTTTGTTCTGAATACCGGTAATGAACCTGAATTATGTAATAACCGAAAAAGCATCGGGCAGGACATTATTCATTCCATTATTGAAAGTGGTTTGGCTACGGAATTAATAGCCGAACGTAGCCCGACAATGAGAGCGGATATTTTTACCCGTATGGAATTACTGATTGAATATGATGAACGCATTGTGCCGGGTACGGTGGAAATCAGTGAAGAAAGTCAGAAGCGGCTGTGGGTAACCGCGAGTACATACGATTTTGGTGGGATCTCTGCGCAGGTGGATTTATGACGGAAAAACCGCAGGTCGATTTTGAAGAAGTGGTGAAGGACAGCGGTATGCCGGTAACGGAAGCCGAAGTGTGGGAACACTTCAATGCGATTGCAGCGGATGAGGGAATTATCACCAATACATCCCGAATGTCACCGTTCTGGCGATTAATCACCGCCATTGTGACCGCTCCGGTGATGTGGCTGAAAGACGTTCTGGTATTGACCGTGCTGGCTAATATGTTTGTGGCCACGGCCAGCGGGAGCATGTTGCGTCTGCTGGCCTGGGCTGTGAACGTCACGGCAAAACCTGCGAGCGCTGCACAGGGGGTAATTCGGTTCTTCAAAGAAGACACAAAGGCTGTTGTGACGGTCAGAGCTGGGACGGTTATCCAGACAGAACGCATTAACGGGCGAGTTTATGAGCTGGCCACCACTGAAGATGTGGTGATCGCTTCCAGTGCAGCCAGCGCATTACTGCCGGTGCAAGCCACTGGTACCGGGGGCGCTTATAACCTTGCGCCTGGATACTACCGCATTCTGCCGGTGGCGGTCAGTGGTATCAGCCATGTGGCCAGTGAGGAAAACTGGCTGACCGTGCCGGGAGCTGACGAGGAGAGCGATGATGAACTGCGCGAGCGTTGTCGCAATCAGTTCAATCTGGTGGGGAATTACCACACTGATGCGGTTTATCGCTCAATGATCGCCAGCGTTGCTGGGTTGAGTATCGATAGGATTTTCTTTGAGCATGAAGCACCGAGGGGACCTGGAACAGCAAACGCATTTCTATTGCTGGATAGTGGGGTGACATCGGCACCGTTCTTGGATGCAGTGAATGACTATATCAACACCCAGGGGCATCACGGACATGGTGATGATATGCAGTGTTATCCCATTCCGGAAACGTTTCACGATCTGGCCGTTACGGTTTATGTCGAGAATCTGAATAATTTCAGCGATGAGGAAAGGAAAAGCCTGAAGGATGGCGTTGAAAACATTATCCGCTGCGCTTTTCGTGAAAATGCTGATTTTGACGTCAGAAAGACGTGGCCATATTCACGGTTTTCATTTTCGCAACTGGGGCGGGAAATTCATAAAACCTTTGCACAGACGGAATCACTGACATTTTCGCTCGGAGACATTACTAGTGAACTGGGCGTGCCGCGTCTGAAATCACTGACGGTGAATATTGATAATGAATGAGTTTATGGAAAAGCTGGCCGGGATGGTCTTGCCTTCCTGGATGAATAAAGGCGAACCGGGGAAATTGCTGAAAACGGCGCAGCGTTTTTGGGCTGAGGTTTACAACTGGGTTACCTGGCCAATAAATCAGTTTGATCCGCTGACGTGTACACCGGCATTACTGAACCTGCTGGCTTATGACCGGGATATTACCCGTTTTGATGGTGAACCGTTGAGCCTGTTTCGCAAACGCGTGGCTTTTGCCTTCGTGAATGCGCGGGATGCTGGTTCAGTAGAGGGGTTTATCAATATCTTTGACCGGTTGGGCATCGGTTATGTGGAACTGTTAGAACGGCAACCGAATATCGACTGGGATGTGATTCTGGTTCGGGTTACAGACAGCCAAATTGCAGACAACACGCAGCTGCTGATCCAGATAATCCGCCAGTACGGGCGAACATGCCGCCGTTATCAGTTTGAGGTGATCACGTCTGAAAACCTGGTAATCCGGGCTGGGTGGGATCATGGGGAATATGTGGTTTACCCGGCGACGTTAGCAGGGACGGAAGCCCGCAGCGCAACATTCAGCGCGAGTTTGTAAGGAGATTTTTATGTCACAGACAGCCATCACACTGGCGTTTGAAAACTGGAAAGCACAGCAGGGCGCAACAGGTGAACCGGTACTACTGGACGAATTTGTTTTTGCCAGTGTGCCGGATTTAAACGCGGATATCCCTGTTGATCGCAATGAAGGGTTGCCCCCGACAGCACAGATTGTTCACCGGCAAGCTGTTACCCGTACCGGTGTGGTGGATGAAAACAGGGTGGTCTATTCCGTAGTGCTGGGCGCAGATGTGGGGGATTTCAGTTTTAACTGGATTGGTCTGCTCAATAAGGCCAGCGGTACGCTGGCAATGATTGTTCATGCACCAGCACAGCAGAAACTGAAAACAAAAGAAGGGCAACAGGGGAACGTGCTGACCCGCTCGTTTCTGATGGAGTACAACGGTGCACAAACAGAAACTGGGATTAATACGCCCGCTGAAACCTGGCAGATTGATTTTACTGCACGTTTGGCCGGAATTGATGAGCGCCAGCGTCTGGAAAATACAGATATTTATGGCGCGGCGGCGTTTTTTGGTAACGGGTATCTGGTAGCCAAAACCGGCAATCAGTTTTATGTCACGAAAGGCACGGGGTATGTGGCTGGACTGCGTGTGTCACTGGATGCGAATCAGGATATTACAGTGACGACAAAGTCGGTAAAAGTCTGGCTGGATGTGTGCTGGACAGGGATTCTGAGCAGTGTCTGGAGTGTACAGAGTAAAGTCACGGTTGTAGAAAATCTGACTGATTATGTTCAGAACGGTATTCAGCATTTTGTATTTGCGGTGGCCAGCATTGATGTGGATGGCAACATCACGGATTTAAGGCCAAAAGGCAGTCTGAGCGATCAACAGGCCAGCAGCGATTTTTTGCGTAAGGATGCAAACCTTGCCGATATCAATGACAAGGCGGAAGCCAGAAAAAATCTTGGGCTGGGTGAGCTGGCGGTCTTAAGCATTAGCGATGTTGTGCCGGTTGGAGTACCATTTCCTTGGCCGACTGATATTCCACCAGCGGGTCACGCAATCATGCAGGGGCAGGTGTTTGATCCAGTGGCTTACCAGCGACTGGCTATTGCATACCCATCGGGTGTTCTTCCTGATATGCGCCGCCAGACGATCAAAGGAAAACCTGATGGCCGTGCAGTTTTGTCCTATGAAGATGATGGCAATAAATCCCATGCCCACACCGCTAGTGCATTCAGTACCGATCTGGGGACGAAGTCAACATCATCCTTTGACTACGGCACTAGAGCTGTGAGCACATTTGATTACGGAACCAAAACAACCGATACAACTGGTGCACATACTCATACATATGTTAAGGGGCAGGCCACTCAAAACGGAGATATCAATAGAGGTCAGGGTGGCGATAACGTAACAACTGGTAATACGGATTTGGCTGGCAACCATGCTCATATTGTAGGGATTGGCGCACATAGCCATTCTGTAGGAATTGGAGCTCACTCTCATACCGTAGCAATAGGCGCACACAGTCACACCATTACTGTCGCCGCGTCGGGCAATGAAGAAACGACCGTTAAAAACATCGTATTTAACTACATAGTGAGACTCGCATAATGACTTTTAAAATGAGTGAAACGGATCAAACAGTTACCGTTTATAACCTGCGTTCTGACACGAATGAATTTATTGGTTTGGGTGACGCTTTTATACCTGCGTATACCGGACTGCCAGCCAACTGCACCACAATAAAACCACCGGTAATAAAAGCGGGGTTTGTGGCAATTTATGATTCAGAGAAGCAAAAATGGGTTTCTCGTGAGGATCATCGTGGTGAGGTGTTGTTTGATACAGAAAACGGTAATGAACTGGTGATCTCCGAGCCAGGCGCTTACCCGGAAGGGACAACCACGTTAGCACCGGCTAATGCCTGGCAAAAATGGAATGGTAAGACGTGGGTGGATGATGCGGATGCCATGCGAATTGCATTAGTCAGCGAGGCAGACGCCGAAAAGAAAAGACTACTTAAACAGGCCAATGACGCTATTGCCACATTGCAGGATGCCGTTGATTTAGACATGGCGACCGAAGAAGAAGCACTGCTGCTTACCGCCTGGAAAAAATACCGCGTTTTACTGAACCGTATTCAACCGGAAGATGCGCCGCAAATTGTATGGCCGGAGATACTTGGAAATGTGGCGTGAAGCACGTCTGGCCTTCACGGATTCTGTTGCTGCGCTGAACTGTTCGATCGTCCCTGCGCATCCGTGGATTTATGGGCTGGGACAGCAGACAGCGAACGGGGCATATCTCAGCCCGGTTAATGCCGTTCGCTATCTTGCTGAACGCCTGGCCGGAACTGGGGGGAATGCGGACGTGGTGATTATGATGGTCACTGGACAGACGCAGGAAAACTTTATGACCAGCCTGAATAACCTGGCCGGGATTTTCCCTGCCCCGGCATTCACGCAGGTCAAACGGCTGGTGCAATCCGCCGCAGCGCTGGCTATTGAAAAGATGCAGATCCCGGCGAAAGCCGCCGCAGCGTTACCTGCGTCCATTCCACTGTCTGTACCAACCACCAGGGCAGCTTTATCTGCTGCGGCAATCAGCCAGGCACAAAAGGCGGCGGGTGCCGGGTTTGATATCGAAGGGCTGAAAAAACAGCTGGGCGAGTTCACTCAGCTGCGTGACCAGCTTATCAGTGATGTGGCCAGCGGCCTGAATGATTTACAAGGTAAAAGTGCCAGAGTATGGGTTTTTACTGCCAGCGGAGACACCGGCACCTTGTTACTGGAATTGGTGAAGGACATTCCGCAGCAGTCTGCCGTTTACACCGCAGCCATGATGCTGGTTGGCGATAATCTTGATGGAATAAAGGGAATGATTCATGACTTCGATCCCGACACTGGCGCTTAATGGCGAGGCCATCCAGCTGAAAAACATGCGGGTGACTGTTTCACAGCAATTTCAGGATAAAGATCAGTCCGGCCAGACCAGTGCCACAACAAAATCAGAGCAGGGAGCAAAGGGAAAGGAACTGCGGATCAGCGGTGAAATACCTTTTAAACAGCCTGAAGTACTAAAGCGTATTTTTGAGCTGGCCAGTACTACCGATGCCAGTGGTAATCGTCAGAAATATCGCGTGGTGCATGAAGTTGCCCGTGCTGTTAACTTTCGTGAAGCAACGTTCAGCGGAACGGTGGATGCACCCCAGCAGGACGGGAAGATGTCCTGGTTGGTGACATTCACACTGGCGGAACATATCAGCGTGCAGGAAAAGCAAGAGGCTAGGGCAACAGGTAAGACGACCGCAAAAAAACAGACTGCCGGTAGTGCGGGACAGTCCGGTGGCCAGTCTGCCGGAGAAGATGAAGAAAAACTGACGTGGTTTGAACGCAAGGTACTGAAGCCCGTCAATGATGCTTTGGGTTAATGATGAAACCAGTAAAACGCCTATACCTTTCAACGGATGAAGTTCACCTGGTGGATGCCAGCCTGGTACTGGAGCTGAACAGCTGCGGCCGGGGCTTCATCACCGCAGAGACAACAACCGATTACACCGGAAAACTGGTGAGGCTGGATGTGGGGTATACCGATCTGCTTTTGCGCTGGTTTACGGGGTATGTGGAGCGATCGCAGCCCGCTGAAAACGGTTTTCAGCGCCTGTTCATTCGTGAGTTGGCAGGTGTGTTTGAAAGGATGTGGCCATGTTCGTTTCAACACCCGACTTTGCGTGAAATTGCGGTCTGGTTGGAAGAAAATAGCGGGATCACGGTCAGTGTGCCTGACGCACAGTACAGCGATACCCCTATCCCACATTTTACCCATAACGGTACTGGTTATCAGTTGCTGAACAATCTGGGAAGGGCGTTCAGTATCCAGGATTACATCTGGTACCAGTTTCCTGATGGTTCGCTTTACGTCGGTGGCGCAGAAAAGTCATTGTTTGCCGGTCGTCCCGTAGAAATCCCATCAGAGTTCAGCCAGGGGGCCGCTGGCGGTAACTCTGTGACATTACCAGTGATCCAGACTATGCGGCCAGGGGTGGAGATGAACGGTGAACGCGTGACTAAGGTTCATCTGACGAATGACACGATGGCGATCACATGGATGCCGAGAAACCGCGTAACGGGTAAACCTTTGCAGAAAACACCGGCACAAAGGCAGATTGAAAGCCATTACCCTGAACTGGCATCTGGGCTTCATTTGCCAAAGATGGCCAGAGTCGTGGCGTATTCAGAGCCGGTAAAAAGCGGTAACTTTGCCGATCCCTTCCGACCACGTTACGCCGTGGACGTGCAGCTTCTTGACGCAGACGGAAACCCGGACAATCAGACACCTGTTTATTCAGCGGTGCCGTTGCCAGTACCGATGGCTGGGAATGATTCAGGTATGTTTCAGTTTCCGCCAGAAGGGACGCTGGTTGAGGTTGCATTCACGGGAGGCAGACCTGATAAACCCTTTATCAGGCAGACGCTGCCGGATGGTACCAGCCTGCCGGACGTTAAACCCGGTGAGCAATTGCAGCAGCAGCGGGAAGAAGTATCCCAGAGGGTGACTCAGGCTGGAGACTGGGTAAGGCAGACCGATCAGACCATCAGTGAAACATCGATGGTGCGAACGGTAAAAGCCGATACGGAACAGCGCGAACTGGTCAGCCGTGAAACCGCGGTGAAAGCTACGGATAAAACTACGGTACTGGGAACCGCCATATTGCTGGCTGGAGCCATCCAGCAGGTCAGCGCCGGTGATTATAGCCAGGCGGTGAAAGGTAACAGGCTGTCCAGTATTGAAGGAAACGAAGAAACGGACATAACAGGACTGCAGTCCACTAAAGTGGGGGGTGCTGTAGTCGTGGAGGTTGGCGAAAGCCTGACAGAGAAGATTGCAGCACTGCGTAAATCAGTAGCCACTGGAGGTCAGCAGGTCATGGGGGCAACTGTCCATATTGGCAGTGAGAGTATCAACGCCCTGACCATGATGCTGGACACCATTGATTTACTGGAAGAGCTGGCGCAGCTATGTGCGAGCCATTCTCATCCCTCCGTTGGGATGCCAACCAATGCCGCCGCGTTCACCCAGACAGGGACGAAAGCCGGGCAGACCCGGGAAAAATATCAGGTGATTATTGCCTAATGCTGACACTCACATGATAAGTTGAAACGTTCTGGACTTGCTGATAGCAGTATTTCAGTTGTTGTGTAGTTCAAGATAGTTAGAGGTGGAGTGCGTATCAAGCGGTAGTAGTTGTGCGGCTCTGCGGGTTATAAAGACACTATTGGCAGGAATGTTTCGGTTAACGAATGACATAGCACCAATTGTCACATTATCACCAATGGTCAGATCATCACCGATGATGCATGAATTTGCGCCAATCTCGACATTGTCTCCGATCCTGATGGCTTTGATTCCTTCAACTGTTTTTAATCCAATCGTTGTGTTTTGTCGGATACGAACATTTTTTCCAATCACAGCCTGGGGACAAATGACTATTCCAACGAAGTGATAAATTTTGAATTTTTCCCCGATCTGTGCCCCCAATCCAATATCAGTATTGTATTTTGAAACAAGTCTCCGGTGGATTCTTCGTGCCCACTTAATACTTGATTTCCCTCCCTGACAGTAAAGGCAATTCGCTATCCTCCACCAACACATGAATCTGTGTCCGGGTTGTCTCCAGCAACGTAGTATGATTCTCCTCCAGGAGAATTTTTTACTGCTGTGCAGTATGTCCGCGCACAACAACTTCTTCATATCCTCATAATGAGACTTTTTGTTGTTACTCATAAATTATTCTCCCTAATAATCCTGAGGATTATCGTAACATGAGAATGATCTGATTTTCTGCCTACAATATTAAGTTATGTGGTCGGAACTGATAATTGGCTACTTAATCCCAAATAATTAGTTGAATTACTAACAAAACATCTTTCTTATCTTGTCATAGACATCTGCAGACGGATTATTAACCCTTTAATAACAAATATAACTCGGTCACTAAGTATAAAAGATCAGAATTGTAGCGTTGCGCTGGTATGGTGATATGGTGACAAAATAAATCCTTCGCAGACAAAAACGGCGCTACACCGCACCCGCCTGCGGTTTCTGGATCGATAAAATTTTTCATTTTGCTTTTTCTTCAAACCACCAACACGGACAGCGTCATTACTGAGAGATTAGTGGCTAACGTGAACTGAAAAGATGGAAAAGAATTTCAGTATTTTTCAGTGGAAAGGATCGACGGTGGATATGATGAAGTTTCTACCGTGTTGATATTTAATTGGTAATTTAGTTTTATGCGGGAGGGGGAGGATACTTTCGTGCTGAATGGTTATGAGAACATGAAGCCCGTGAAGATAGGAACTACGCGGGCTGTACATACTTTGTGTATGATTTCAAAACTGAAATTTATCAGTTGTGGCATCAACAACTGGTTTTAACTAACGTTTTTTAGGTGGCGGAGCAATATGTTGGGTTTGCTGGGTCTGGCGTGGTGGTTGGTAGCCATTGTTTTGTTGGTCTGGCCTGCTTGTAGGCTGGTAACCTTTTTCTACAGGTTGCCAGCCATCGTGGATAGTTCTTGTATTGTTAGCAGGTTTATCTTCAACCATTTTCAGCCTCACTTTTGCTAGGATTACTACTATGTACTTTAATAAATTCAACACTTTCTATTTCATTAGTCAATATAATTATCCCTAATGTATCGGTTAGTTCGTGATCGAAATCACAATTGTCATCTAGTGCCCAATGTTTTTCTAGATATATTTGCTCCGGTTCGGGACTACTTGATGCAAATGAAGCACTACCATAATAGCCACCATATTTTTTACCATTCTTAAGTGTAACCAGCACCCAACAGCATTGTCTGGTTGAAAAAAAGTAGTCCCATGAACGCCCAATAGGGTGAGGTAGGAAACGTTTGACCATTTCACAGTTGCGAATAAATATTAAAAACATAGGTAGTAGTACAGGGATAACTATTAATACACAGAAATAAAATAAATAATAAAGGATTGGACTAGTAAGGAATATATCATTTTCTTCAATTAGATATATTGGTATTAATAGGAATGCATAATTTATGCAGCTATAAGAAACTACATCTATCAGAATTTTTGAAGTGTCAGAATCCGCAGATGGGTGAAAGAGTCTGTAAACTCTCATGCTAATAAAGCCGGGCATGATGAAAAGCACAAATAACAGTAGCTTACCCTTTTCAAATATGTCCATTTTTATATCCATGAAATAAATATTTAAGCCGAATTGATTATAATTCGGCAATTAACATTAGAAATCTTCAATATCGAATGAATTAATGTCAGCAGGTTTAGTCTGGGGACGTTTACCAACGAGATTTTCTGTTTCTCTGAAAAGGACATCTTCTGCCCCACCTCTTTCGCGGTGAGAGTCCTCTTTAATGTAAAGACGTTCTTGTTGCATACGAAGAATTGTTCTTTCAATTAGCTCATACAAATCGCATCCTGAGTGATTTAACTCTGTTAATAATGCCTTTAGGGCAAGCTCAGTTTGGTATCTGGTAGCCATTTGCAAATATCCTTAAGTGAAGGTTAATCTGGCTGCGGAATTGCTACAGCTTTTCTTCCGAAATCTTGAAGTCCACAACTCCTTTAGTTTGCAGATCAAGTGTGCAAGCATAAGTCATGGTCATTTTGGTATTGAAGCCATTGGTGAATTTGACCTTATCACCAATGAAGGTTAACTGGTTCTTTTTGCTATCTATTCGGTCATGTGAAAACATAGGATCTAACATTCCATCAGTCCATTAAATTCATATTTTACCAAACGTTCAATCAATGGTTTGCATTTGGTCACCGTATCGAGCAGGTTCTGATCAAAGTTTCTCTGAGTGTCTGTGTTAGAGCATACCTTCGTGGCCTCAGCTGCTTTATCGTCATCGCTATTGCCAACGAAGTACATGACTATCCCGGCAATAATAATCAGTATCAGGCAGCCTATTTAGCACCAAAGACCGGATCTTTAACGCCGCAGTGAAGGCAGGTTTTTGCAGAGGATAATACTTCTTTTTTGCATTCTTTGCATTTAGTGAGTGCCATAAACATGCCCTTATTAATTAAGCAGCTAGATGATAACCAGCTAAGCTGTGTGCTTACAAGGAACAAATGGCCATTGAGAAATACTGCTGGGAATAGCGGCAATGAAGATTGTGAGACATTTTTGCGACACTTAATGAATTGTATTATCTATAATCTGCCTATTCATGGGGTGTTTTGTGTATAACGAAAGCTATATTATATAGCTATTGCTAAAACGTTAAATTTTTGTGCCTTAGCAACTCTGGTTTACAATGTGTGCACGAAATGAGAACGCTATCCATGCGTCACCATAATGAGGAAGCACAATGAGTCGTCGCGCAGGTACGCCAACAGCAAAAAAAGTGACGCAGTTAGTGAACGTGGAAGAGCACGTTGAAGGATTCCGCCAGGTCAGAGAGGCACATCGCCGTGAACTTATCGACGATTACGTTGAGCTGATTTCTGACCTGATGATGGAGGTGGGAGAAGCGCGCCAGGTTGATATGGCCGCCCGTCTGGGAGTCTCTCAACCTACGGTGGCTAAAATGCTTAAGCGCCTGGCAACAATGGGATTGATTGAAATGATCCCCTGGCGTGGCGTGTTTTTAACGGCGGAAGGAGAGAAGCTGGCACAGGAAAGCCGCGAGCGGCATCAGATAGTTGAAAACTTCTTGCTGGTATTGGGCGTTAGCCCGGAAATCGCCCGTCGCGACGCGGAAGGTATGGAGCACCATGTCAGTGAAGAGACGCTGGACGCTTTTCGTTTGTTTACCCAGAAACACGGTGCCAAATGAGTCTGCCTTTTTTACGCATGCTGCAAGGCGATCGCTTTTTTCAGTTATTAATTCTCGTTGGCATCGGATTAAGTTTTTTCGTTCCTTTCACACCTAAGTCCTGGCCTGGCGCTATTGACTGGCACACCATCATCACCTTAAGTGGCCTGATGCTGCTGACCAAAGGCGTCGAGTTAAGCGGTTATTTTGATGTGCTTGGGCGCAAAATGGTGCGCCGTTTTGCTACTGAGCGTCGACTGGCGATGTTTATGGTGCTGGCAGCGGCGCTGCTTTCTACGTTTCTGACCAACGACGTCGCGCTGTTTATTGTTGTTCCGCTGACCATCACGCTAAAAAGACTGTGTGAGATCCCGGTTAATCGGCTGATTATTTTCGAGGCGTTGGCGGTGAATGCCGGATCGTTGCTGACGCCGATTGGCAATCCGCAAAATATCCTAATCTGGGGACGCTCTGATCTTTCGTTTGTCGGTTTTATTGCTCAAATGGCGCCGCTGGCTGGTGCGATGATGCTGACACTACTGCTGCTGTGTTGGTGTTGTTTCCCTGGAAAGGCGCTGCAATACCATACTGGTTCGCAGATGCCGGAGTGGAAACCGCGGCTGGTGTGGAGTTGTCTGGGGCTGTATATCGTCTTTCTTACGACGCTTGAGCTAAAACAAGAGCTGTGGGGGCTGGTGATTGTGGCGGCGGGCTTTGCGCTGCTGGCGCGTCGCGTGGTGCTGAGCGTGGACTGGACGTTGCTGCTGGTGTTTATGGCGATGTTTATCGACGTCCATTTACTGACCCAACTTCCGGTATTACAGGGCGTGTTGAGCAACGTGAGTCATTTATCTGCCCCTGGATTATGGCTGACGGCGATTGGTTTATCGCAGGTAATCAGTAACGTGCCGGGCACGATTTTGCTGCTCAATTATGTGCCACCGTCTTTACTACTGGCATGGGCGGTAAACGTAGGTGGCTTTGGTTTATTACCCGGATCGCTGGCAAATTTGATTGCGCTACGGATGGCGAACGATCGCCGTATCTGGTGGCGTTTCCATCTCTATTCAATACCGATGCTGTTGTGGGCGGCGCTGGTGGGATATGTTTTGTTGGTTATGATCCCGGCGGGGTAAGGTCGGGCAAATTAAAAAGGCGGGTTATTAGTCCGCCTCTGATTGTTGGTAATACGCGCTTTGTTTATGCCGGATGCGGCCTACAAAAACTTGCGGATTCAATATATTGCAGGTTCTGCGTAGGCCTGATAAGCGTAGCGCATCAGGCAATTATGTATTGCCATCAGCATCCTCAGGCGGATTATCACTCCGCCTTTTGCTTAAGTTTTAACGATTAATTCAGACGAACCGGCATCCCGGAACGGTTTTTAATCGCTTCATCCAGAACAACCTGATCAACGTCTGGCTGACCAGTCACTGTCTGCACGCTCTTCGTCAGAGTAATCGGTACAATTTCCTGACCTTCAAACTGGGCTTCAGTGGTAGACAGCGGGTTATGGACTTCAATATAACGGCTGCCGTCTGGCTCGGTAGTCGCTTTTACCGGCTCATCAATAAACTGCACGCGAGTACCGACTGGCACTTTCTCGAACAGGAATTTGATGTCTTCGTTACGCAGACGCACACAGCCATGACTTACACGCAGGCCGATACCGAAGTTAGCGTTGGTGCCGTGGATAGCATACAGGCGACCGATGTACAGTGCATACAGCCCCATCGGGTTATCCGGGCCAGCCGGAACGACAGCTGGAAGCGGTTCGCCTGCTGCGCGGTACTCGGCGTGCATTTTGGCGGTCGGTGTCCAGGTCGGGCCAGCTTTCTTACGCTCTACTTTGGTGGTCCAGTTGATAGGTGTGTCTTTACCTAACTGACCAATCCCGATCGGCAACACGATAACGGTGTTGGTCCCTTTCGGGTAGTAGTACAAACGCATCTCTGCGCTGTTAATGACGATACCTTCATGCACGGTATCTGGCAGGATCAACTGCTGTGGAATGTTCAGTACGGTGCCGCCTTTCGGCAGGAAGGTATCCACACCAGGGTTCGCTTCCATCATGTTGGAAAGACCCATCTGGTACTCGGCAGCAAAATACTCCAGCGGCTGAGTGTTACCTTCAGGGATAGTGATCACCTGATTCTGACCAACCAGGCGACTCCCGTCGGTTGGCAGAGGATAAGTTACCGCAGAGGCGGTACTGCAAAAGCCGACAACAGCGAAGGCCGCTGCGAATAATGTTTTCAATTTCATATTCATGTTAAGCGAGATTTAGTGCCTGGCAGGCCATTAGGTTGAGAATATTAGAGTATTGGAAGCGCATTATATGTTCATTCCAGCTAACAGTGAAATCAGATGTGTACTAAATCACATTTTTTGCCTTTGGGAAGAGTGTAGACCTTAAGCGGGGGACGGGATCTTCTTTCAGACTTATGGCATAATACGCGGTTTGTCATATATCTTTTCAGGATACGCCTGTGTTAGTTTCCAGTAACGTCACCATGCAGTTCGGCAGTAAGCCGTTGTTTGAAAACATTTCCGTCAAATTTGGCGGCGGCAACCGTTACGGCCTGATTGGCGCGAACGGTAGTGGTAAATCCACCTTTATGAAAATCCTCGGCGGCGACCTTGAGCCGACGCTGGGCAACGTTTCCCTCGATCCGAATGAGCGCATTGGTAAGCTGCGCCAGGATCAATTTGCCTTTGAAGAGTACACCGTGCTGGATACGGTGATCATGGGGCATAAAGAGTTGTGGGAAGTGAAGCAAGAGCGCGACCGCATCTATGCTTTGCCGGAAATGAGCGAAGAAGATGGCTACAAAGTGGCCGATCTGGAAGTGAAATACGGCGAAATGGACGGTTACTCTGCAGAATCGCGTGCGGGGGAATTGTTGCTTGGCGTCGGTATTCCACTGGAACAACACTACGGCCCGATGAGTGAAGTTGCTCCTGGCTGGAAACTGCGTGTGCTGCTGGCGCAGGCGCTGTTTGCTGACCCGGACATTCTCCTGCTCGACGAACCGACCAACAACCTGGACATCGACACCATTCGCTGGCTGGAGCAGGTGCTGAACGAGCGTGACAGCACTATGATCATCATTTCGCACGACCGTCACTTCCTCAACATGGTTTGTACTCACATGGCGGATCTGGACTACGGCGAACTGCGCGTTTATCCGGGCAACTACGATGAGTACATGACGGCCGCGACCCAGGCGCGTGAACGTCTGCTGGCTGATAACGCCAAGAAGAAAGCGCAGATTGCTGAGCTGCAATCCTTCGTTAGCCGCTTTAGCGCCAACGCCTCGAAATCTCGCCAGGCGACTTCGCGCGCGCGTCAGATTGATAAAATCAAACTGGAAGAGGTAAAAGCCTCCAGTCGTCAGAACCCGTTCATTCGTTTTGAACAGGATAAGAAACTGTTCCGTAACGCGCTGGAAGTGGAAGGTCTGACTAAAGGGTTTGATAACGGTCCGCTGTTTAAAAATCTCAACCTGCTGCTGGAAGTCGGTGAAAAACTTGCGGTACTCGGCACCAACGGCGTCGGTAAATCGACCCTGTTGAAAACGCTGGTGGGCGATCTGCAACCGGAAAGCGGCACCGTAAAATGGTCTGAGAACGCGCGCATTGGTTACTATGCCCAGGACCACGAATATGAGTTCGAAAATGATCTGACCGTGTTCGAATGGATGAGTCAGTGGAAGCAAGAAGGCGATGATGAGCAGGCGGTACGCAGCATTCTTGGTCGTTTACTGTTCAGCCAGGACGACATCAAAAAGCCTGCGAAAGTGCTTTCCGGTGGGGAAAAAGGGCGGATGCTGTTTGGTAAGTTAATGATGCAGAAGCCGAACATTCTGATCATGGACGAACCGACCAACCACCTGGATATGGAATCCATCGAGTCACTGAACATGGCGCTGGAACTGTATCAGGGTACGCTGATCTTTGTTTCTCACGACCGTGAGTTTGTAAGTTCACTGGCGACCCGCATTCTGGAAATCACCCCGGAACGCGTGATCGACTTTAGCGGTAATTACGAAGATTATCTGCGTAGCAGAGGGATCGAGTAAGTTATTGCCCGTCACCCCGATACAGTCGGGGTGACGGCTGCTGAGGACAAACGCAAGATTGCCTGATGCGCTACGCTTATCAGGCCTACGCAGTCCCTGCAATATATTGAATCTGCAAGACTTTGTAGGCCGCATTCGGCATGAACAAAGCGCACTTTGTCAGCAATCTGAGCAACATCGAACCTACTTCCTTAACCTCACTTCCAATAATCCATCAACTCTTACACGTCCATGCCCAGTGCGCGCTTACCGTGAATGTTCAGATCATCCAGCGTAAAGCGGTCTTCCCAGTTTGCTTCATAATCTTCCCGCGGGAAGTCGCCCGGTGATGCGCCTTTTTCCAGCGCCATTTTGACTTTGTGTGCATAAGCCCGATTTTTCTCGCACATTGGCGCAGCAGGGATATACATCACGTTGCCCCAACCCTGTTGATTGTCTACTGGCGCGACGGAGTGAATCACATCGCAGTGCCACCAGACGGAATCCCCTGCTGTTATCGCGGGAATGGATGTCAGCGCTTTAATCAGTAGCGGATGCCATTTCTCTGAAATGGGCAGAACTTTGCCAGGTGCAACCCCGCACAGTTCATCGTCCGGTACGTCATCCAGCAGCGGGCGCAATAAAACATACGCCATCGCTTCCGGGATAGGCACCACATGCAACAATCCCTGACCCGATAACATATCAGAGAGCGCAGTCCAGCCTTGAAACGTGCGGAACACTGAACATTTGGTCGTGTTATCCACCGTGTACTCTTCGACATCGGTCCGGTGTGCAGCATCCCAGGGATCGTAATCATCGAAATTACCATTGAACACATTGGCAAAAACGCGCTGATAAGCGGGTAATAACCACCGTTCCAGCGCACCAGAATCGGTATGTGCGCCCAGACCTTTAGATGTAGTACCTGGAGGACGACGACGGATCCTGTCCGGGTAAATCACACTGATATCAGGATCAAACCACTGCTTGCCGTTGCTTTCAGACTTCCACAGGCGGTTCAGGAAAGATTGCACAGCAGCCATATTTTCGCTCTGCCGCGCCTGCATCTGTGCTTGTGACCAGTAAATGGGATAGATTTCGGGACGAGAAGCCTCCAGTGAGCCGAAAAAACTGTCGCCAGGACCTTTATAAACATCATCAAAATGATTGATATCGAGATAATCGAGCATGGCATGATCCCACGCCAGCGCCTGCTCGCGAGGGAAATGACCTTTTATTACTGCACAGCCGCGACGTTTAATTTCATTGCGAGTGGTATCGCTTACTGTACCTGCGGCAATATCGCTATAAGAAACTTCTGGCCAAACCGGCAACCCTTGCGCTTTTAGGGCATCGATTTCAGCAACACGCGTTTCGATTTTTGCAGAGAGTGTATCGAAAACCTGTTGTACATCACCGAGCTGTTCCCGCAGCGCAGCTTTCATTTCTCGGATAGCCGCTTTCGCATCTGTGGGCAGCGTCTCACAGGAAAAAGTCATATCAACCTCTCATCTTTCGTTCGAAAGTAAAATGATTACGATTGATACTTTAAGTTAAAAATAAGTTAACGCAAGATAAAGATCTTGAGTCACCGCACAAAGCGAGCAAAAAGGCGAGAGGCCGAAGTGGTCACTCCGGCCCGGGGGAAAATCAACGATTGAAAGGAGCGATGTTATCCAGCACCGCCTGAATTACATTCAGCGCGCCTTCATGATTATTGTCATCCGTAGCGTAATGAGCGATTTGTTTAATACTTTCAGCAGCATTGCCCATTGCAAAAGAGTAATAAGCCATTTTTAACATTTCGGCGTCGTTACCGCTGTCACCAATTGCCACGATATTTTGCGGCGACAGATCCCAGCGTTTCAGTAACCGTGAAATACCGTTCGCTTTATGCAGGCCAGGTATAATCAGGTCAATAAACCCAAAACCACTGGTCACCGGTTTCATAATGCCGTCGAGTGCAATGTGCAGTTTGTCGATCACCAGTGGGATCTGTTCATCCGGCAGGTTCAGAGAAAATTTGAACAGTACGTCGTCAATGTCCTGGTAATCCTTTACAGGTTTCAGGCGATGGTAGTGTTTTGCCATCAATGCAACGAATGATTCCGGGGCATTTTCACTGATGTATGCACTTTGCAGACCACAGGCGACAAAATTCAGTTGTTTATCTTTCAATAACTCGCCAATAACAATCCGCGATTCATGTCGAGTCAGTTCGCCGTGAAAAAGCTGCTTGCCGTGTTCGTAAACCAGAGCGCCGTTTTCTGCAACAAAAGAGATTTCATCTTTTAGCTCAGGGAAGAAGGAAATGAGCTGGTAATACTGGTTACCGCTGGCGACAACGAACTCAATATCGCGCTTTTTCAGTTCCTGATATTGCGCCATAAAACGCTCATGATTGTACGTTTTGGCGTCGTTTAGAAAAGTACCGTCCATGTCTGTGACGATAACTTTTACGCTCATAAGAAGTGCTCCTGGCAATGAATGCAAACCGCCACAGTGTAATAACAATGTGACGCAGGGCACAAATTTATTTCGAATGTAATTGAGCGAGAAATTGATAGCGTGAATGATATGGCCCGGCGACGGTGGCCGCCGGGCGGAAGAGTTACAGCATATGTTCGGTACGGGCGATGATATCGTCCTGTGCGTCTGGAGAGAGCGCGGTGAAGAAGGCGGAATAGCCCGCGACACGCACCACCAGATCGCGGTATTGATCTGGATGTTTTTTCGCTTCCAGCAATGTTTCGCGGGAAACGATGTTGTACTGAATGTGCCAGCCTTTATGCACTTCGAAGAAGGTGCGCAGCAGGATCATCAGTTTCTGCTTGTCAGACTCGTTCTCCAGCGTCGCCGGGTTCAGTTTCTGGTTGAGCAACACACCGCCGAGAATCGCTGCGGTAGGCAGTTTACCCACCGAGCCAATGACCGCCGTTGGGCCGAGATGGTCGGTACCGGAGGCCGGGCTTGCGCCTTCTGCCAGCGGGGTATGCGCTTTACGTCCGTCCGGCGTTGCCATAGTTTGCGCGCCGAATGGTACGTTGGCGGAAATAGATGATGTACCTGCGTAATAATTGCCGCCAACCGGACCACGACCGTAGCGCGGGTTATGGTACTGCTTCAGTTCGTCGATATAGGTCTGATAAGCGCGAGCCAGCAGCGTATCGACGGTATCATCGTCGTTGCCGTACTTCGGCGCGCCGTTAATCAGACGCTGACGCAGCTGCTCGTGAGTCAGACCGTCGAAGTCTTCCGCCAGTGCGGCAGCCAATTGTTGCTGACCAATCGCGCCCTGTTCAAATACCAGTTTCTTCACTGCCGCCAGGCTGTTGCCGAGGTTAGCAATACCGACCTGTAAGCCAGATACCCAGTCATATTTCGCGCCGCCTTGCTTGATACTTTTCGCTCGCTCAATACAGTCATCCACCAGCGCCGAGCAGAGAATATCGTGCACGTTCTCTTCCAGCATGGTGTCGACCACATATTCGATTTCGATTGATTTGCGGGTGTAGTAACGGATTTGCGTATCCCATGCGTCCATTACTTCATCGAAGTTGTTGAAGTTACCCGCTGACAACGCTTTTTCTTGTGGCAGGAACACTTTGCCGCTGGTGGCATCACGACCGCCTTCCAGCGCCGCCAGCATTACGCGTGCGAAGTTGATAAAGCTCATGCCGGTGCAGCGATAGCCCCATTTACCGCCGACGGCGGTTTCGATACAACCAATCGCTGCGTAGTCGTAAGCGTCCTGCGGTTCAATACCGAGTTTAATAAATTCCGGAATCACGATTTCGTCGTTGTTAAACGCGGGCATCCCGAAGCCGCAGCGGATCACCTGCACACAGGCATCGAGGAAATCGTTGCTCATTCCCGCATGGTAACGCACGCTGAGGTTAGGCTGAGTCGAACGCAGGCGACCGCAGGATTCGAGGATCGCGTAAGAGAGTGGATTCACCGCATCCATCGGCTGACCATCAACCAGATTTTGCCCGCCAATGGTGACGTTCTGATACAGCGGACTTCCCGCAGAGGCTTTTGAGTGCGAGCCGGAGCGGATCTTGTTCACTTCCAGCAGTTTCAGCCAGCAGCTATGCAGCAATTCGATGGCGTGTTCGCGATCCAGTGTCTGGTTGAGTTCAACGTCGCGGCGATAGTACGGGTAGAGATACTGATCCATACGACCAAACGACACCGAGTGACCGTTAGATTCAATCTGCAAAATCAACTGGATGAAGTAGCACAGTTGCAGCGCCTGCCAGAAAGTTTGCGGCGGCTGGTGGGCGATGATGTCGCAGTTTTCTGCCATCGCCAGCAGTTCATCGCGACGACTTTCGCGGGATTCAGTGGCGGCCATTTCTCGCGCCAGAGCAGCGAAACGTTCAATGTGTTCACTGACTGCCACCAGCACGATATCAATCGCTTTCAGGAACTGCTCGCCGTGCAAATCTTCCAGCACTGTCAGGTTGATACGCGAGCGACGCTCTGCCACTTTCTCGCGCAGACCATCAAGCCCTTTTTCCAACAGCAGCGGGAAATTGACCGCCAGGTGCGCATCGCCGGAGGTCATATTGCCTTCCGCTTTGATGATGCCGGTTGCCAGCAGACCTTTTTGCTCATCGGTAAACATGCCATAGCAGCGATCCTGTACGGTCTGACCGCGCCACCACGGGCACACTTCATGCAGAACACGTTTGTTCTCTTCGCTCACCGCAAAACCAGCACCCGGACGATCCGCCAGATCATCAATCTCTTTTTCGATCCAGGAGACGGTATATTCCGGGAAGATCGGCGCGGCACGGACTTCACTGGCCTGGTTGCCGATGATTAACTCATCGTGTTTGATCCAGATGGTGCGATTAGCCAGGTGGTGCGCCAGCGCCAGCGCGCGACGTACCGGGATTGGCTTGTCGAGATGTTGTTGATACATCTCAGTATAGTGCTGTGCGCGCTCGGTACAGACCGGCGGTTTCACAATATGCACCAGCGCATTTTTGTGCGCTTTAATGCGGTCGCTGAGCGTGTCCAGTTTCAGTGTTGTCATGATTGTTATCCTCGTAAGGTCGCGGTTAACCCTTTCTGGCAGGCATACTGCTGGGCAAAGTCGAGCAGTTCTGGCGCATCAAGCGGTTTTTCCGGGGCGTCATAGGGCAGATTAAGTAAGTGATATTTGTTGATGCCCAGCGTGTGGTAGGGCAGGAAATGGATTTCGTTAACGTGCAGTTCACTGGCGGCAAAATCAGTAATGGCTTTCACACTGGCTTCATCGGCATTAAAGCCTTGAATCAGTGGCACGCGAATAATGATTTTTTTGCCCGCTGCGGCGAGTTTTTTCAGATTATCCAGCACTCTGGCGGCGCTGCCGTCAGTCCACTGTTTAAACGGCGCGTCGGCAACGTGTTTTAAATCGGCAAGAAACAGATCGATATAGGGCAGAGAAGGGGCGATATATTTCCACGGCACATGCAGACAGGTTTCTACCGCAGTATGAATACCGGCCTCGTGGCTGGCTTGCAGCAGCGCCGTCGCCATTTCCGGCTGCATAAACGGCTCACCACCGGAAAGCGTTAAGCCGCCGCCGCTGCGATCGTAAAACGGTTTATCGCGCAGAACGGTCGCCATGATCTCCTCAACGCTTTTCACTTCACCACACACGGTTAACGCCTGTGTCGGGCAGCAGTCGGTCAGCGCCGTCAGATGTTCAGGCGTTAACTTTTCCCTGTGAATGAGTAAACCATTCAGCGCGCGCTCAATCACTTCCGGCGCGGTCTTTGAGCATAGTTCGCAGCCTTCCAGGCACAGACGCGCGTCATATAGCAGGTCCTGCGTGCGGGCGCGGCTTTCCGGGTTCTGACACCAGCGGCAGCCCAGCGAGCACCCCTTAAGGAAAACTACCGTGCGGATACCGGGACCGTCGTGGGTCGAATAGCGCTGAATGTTGAAAATCATAGATGCCCCTCTTTTTCGTTCAAACATTAAAATACTTTCGAATGAAAGTTAGATTGATGTGCATCAACTGTTCAGAGAGTTTTTTCGTGATAGTCTGATTTCATACAAAAGTAGATTTAGAGGATGACTATGGAACTGTATCTGGATACTTCAGACGTCGCCGCAGTGAAGACGCTGGCTCGTGTTTTTCCGTTGGCGGGTGTGACCACTAATCCAAGTATTGTGGCAGCAGGTAAGAAGCCTCTGGAAGTTTTACTTCCTGAGTTACATGAGGCGATGGGCGGACAGGGGCGTTTGTTTGCCCAGGTCATGTCTACAACTGCTGAAGGTATGGTGAATGATGCGCGTAAACTGCGTTCTATTATTGCGGATATCGTGGTTAAAGTACCTGTGACTGCCGAGGGGCTGGCAGCGATTAAGCTATTAAAAGCGGAAGGGATTCCGACGCTGGGTACGGCGGTGTATGGTGCGGCGCAAGGGCTGCTGTCGGCGCTGGCGGGGGCAGAGTATGTTGCGCCTTACGTCAACCGAATTGATGCTCAGGGCGGAAGTGGTATTCAGACGGTGACCGACTTACACCAGTTACTGAAAATGCATGCGCCACAGGCGAAAGTGCTGGCAGCGAGTTTCAAAACCCCGCGTCAGGCGCTGGACTGCTTACTGGCAGGATGCGAATCAATCACACTGCCGCTGGATGTCGCGCAACAGATGATTAGCTATCCGGCAGTTGATGCCGCAGTGGCGAAGTTTGAGCAGGACTGGCAGGGGGCGTTTGGCAGAACGTCGATTTAACAGGGCGCTTGTCATCCTCATAAATTGCTGATGACGTGGCAGAGTGCACCGATGCCTGCCGCGTCTTATCAGGCCTGGAAATGTGTACCCGAACCGTAGGCCAGATAAGGCGTTCACGCCGCATCTGGCGTCAGGAGCAAATGCCTGATGCGACGCTTGCCGCATCTTATCAGGCCCGGAGCTGGCAATTAATGCCCGCACACCTCACACCCCGGATTACGCATCAGTTTCATTTCGCGAAACTGACAGGTCATCGCATCGTACATTACGATTTTCCCGCTGGCAGGTTTGCCATAACCTGCCAGCAGTTTGATCGCTTCCATTGCCTGCAACGAACCAATCACCCCAATCAACGGTGCCATTACGCCTGCTTCCACGCAGGTTAGCGCGTTCTCGCCAAACAAACGGCTAAGGCAGCGATAGCACGGCTCACCGTCCTGATAAGTAAAGACCGTGATTTGCCCTTCCATGCGAATAGCCGCGCCGGAAACCAGCGGCACCTTCGCGGCAAAACAGCCCGCGTTCAGTTGATTACGTACCGCAACGTTATCCGTACAGTCGAGCACCAGATTGTGTTCAGCAATCAACGCAGCCAGTTCAGCGTCATCAAGCAACGCGTTTATCGGCGTAATCGAGATATGTGGATTGATCCGCGCCAGGGCGTCACGGGCTGATTCTACCTTCGGTTGCCCGACCGTAGCATCACTGTGCAGCGTCTGGCGCTGCAAATTTGAGAGCGAAACCGTGTCGAAGTCGAGCAGCGTCAGGTTACCGACGCCCGCGCTTGCCAGATACTGCGAGGCCGCACAACCGAGGCCGCCCAGACCAACCACCAGCACGCGGGAATCTTTCAATGCCTCCTGGCCGTCAAAATCAAAACCCCGCAGGATGATTTGCCGATTGTAGCGCAGCATCTCCTGATCGCTGAGTTCCGCCATTACAGGCCTCCGAACAACGCGTTAAATGGCTCGACTTCCACCCATTCGCCCGCTTCAACATTGCCGCGATCGCGCTCCAGCACGATAAAGCAGTTGCCGAGGCTAAAGGAGCTAAATATATGTGAACCCTGATGCCCGGTGGTCGTGACTTCCAGCTCGCCGTCGGCGTTGCGTTGCAGCACGCCGCGCTGGAAATCAAGACGTCCAGGGGATTTCTTGAGACGCGATGCCGTGCGTACGCGCTGACGGGCGGGCAGGCCACTGGCGGTATTGCCGCTTAATTTGGCCAGCAAAGGTTGTACCAATTGATAGAAGGTCAGCGTTGCAGAAACTGGATTGCCCGGCAGGCCGCAGAACCAGCTATTAGAGAGTTTACCAAACGCGAACGGTTTACCCGGTTTAATCGCCAGTTTCCAGAAAGCAATTTCGCCCAGTTCTTCGAGAATGGTTTTGGTGTAATCCGCCTCACCAACCGAAACACCACCGGAACTGATCACCACATCCGCCTGGCTGTCGGCTTCAATAAATGCGGCGCGCAGGGCATGTGGATCGTCGCGAATAATCCCTAAGTTGATTACTTCACAACCCAGCTGTTCTAACATCAAATGCACCGCGAGGCGGTTGGTATCGTAAATTTGCCCATCGCCCAGAGGCTGACCGGGTAACTGCAACTCATCACCCGTGGAAAATAGCGCCACTCGCACTTTACGAATCACCGGAACGTCGGCAATCCCTAGCGAAGCAATCACTGGCAGTTCAGCGGTAGTCAGGCGAGTTCCCGCCGGGAAAACAACCGCGCCCGCAGAGATATCTTCACCGCGACGGCGAATATTTTGCCCGCTATGCACTTCAGCGGTAAAACGTACGCCATTGTCCGTTAGTTCAGTCTGTTCCTGCATGACCACTGCTTCGCAGCCTTCCGGTACTGGTGCGCCAGTCATAATGCGGATGCAGGTGCCAGCGGGCCACTCGCCATGATAAGGCTGACCGGCAAACGACTTCCCGGCAACGGGCAGCGGTTGCCCGGAGGTGATATCGGCCAAACGTACCGCGTAACCGTCCATTGCGGAGTTATCAAACCCTGGGACATCCAGCGGCGAAACCACATCGCTCGCCAGAATACGACCAAAACACTGTACCAGTGGTAGCGTTTCCTGGGCGGTCAGTGGGGTAACGCGAGAAAGCATCTCATTAAGCGCGGTGTCGAGCGACATCAATCCGGTGGTAAATTCCATGAAAACACTCCTGCGGAGGCAAAATCGAATTTGCCTATTATGTCAGAAAAACGCCACAGACTGTATGCCACCTCGGTCGTAGAGCAGACACTCGCCTTTACATGCCATATACATCTTTCTATATTCAAAAATTGAATGAGTAATTCATAAAAATTCTGATATTTATAGCAAAAGTGGCGAGCCACCCTTAATGGACGAAGACTATGGGCAAAGCAGTCATTGCAATCCACGGCGGCGCAGGCGCAATTAGCCGCGCACAGATGAGTCTGCAACAGGAATTACGCTACATTGAGGCGCTGTCTGCCATTGTTGAAACCGGACAGCAAATGCTCGAAGCGGGTGAAAGCGCGCTGGATGTGGTGACAGAAGCGGTGCGCTTGCTGGAAGAGTGTCCGCTCTTTAACGCCGGAATTGGCGCCGTCTTTACGCGTGATGAAACGCATGAACTGGACGCCTGCGTGATGGATGGCAACACACTGAAAGCGGGGGCGGTGGCGGGCATTAGTCATCTGCGTAATCCGGTTCTTGCCGCCCGGCTGGTGATGGAGCAAAGCCCGCATGTGATGATGATTGGCGAGGGGGCGGAAAACTTTGCTTTTTCTCATGGCATGGAGCGCGTCTCGCCGGAGATTTTCTCTACGCCTTTGCGTTATGAACAGCTGCTGGCGGCGCGTGAGTGTGGGGAAACCGTCCTCGACCATAGCGGCGCTCCGCTGGATGAAAAACAAAAAATGGGTACGGTGGGGGCCGTGGCGTTGGATTTAGACGGCAATCTGGCAGCCGCCACGTCCACGGGCGGAATGACCAATAAATTACCCGGACGAGTGGGCGATAGTCCCTTAGTGGGTGCCGGATGCTACGCCAATAACGCCAGTGTGGCGGTTTCTTGTACCGGTACGGGCGAAGTCTTCATCCGCGCGCTGGCGGCGTATGACATCGGCGCGTTAATGGATTATGGCGGTCTAAGCCTCGCGGAAGCCTGCGAGCGGGTGGTGATGGAAAAACTCCCTGCGCTTGGCGGCAGCGGTGGCTTAATCGCTATCGACCACGAAGGTAACGTCGCACTACCGTTTAACACCGAAGGAATGTATCGCGCCTGGGGCTACGCAGGCGATACACCAACCACTGGTATCTACCGCGAAAAAGGGGACACCGTTGCCACACAGTGATGAACTTGATGCCGGTGATGTCCTGGCGGTCGATAATCTCAACATTGCCTTTATGCAGGACCAGCAGAAAGTGGCTGCGGTGCGCAATCTTTCTTTTCGGCTGCGACGCGGTGAGACGCTGGCCATTGTCGGGGAATCCGGCTCCGGTAAGTCAGTGACTGCACTGGCATTGATGCGCCTGTTGGAACAAGCAGGCGGCCTGGTGCAGTGCGATAAAATGCTGTTGCGGCGACGCAGTCGTGAAGTGATTGAGCTTAACGAGCAGAGTGCCAGGCAAATACAGCATGTGCGCGGCGCAGATATCGCGATGATTTTTCAGGAGCCGATGACGTCGCTGAATCCGGTATTTACTGTGGGTGAGCAGATTGCCGAGTCTATCCGTTTGCATCAAAACGCCAGTCGTGAACAGGCGATGGTAGAGGCGAAGCGGATGCTGGATCAGGTTCGCATCCCGGAAGCCCAAACCATTCTTTCGCGTTATCCGCATCAACTCTCCGGCGGGATGCGCCAGCGAGTGATGATTGCAATGGCGCTGTCATGTCGCCCGGCGGTGCTGATTGCGGATGAACCGACCACCGCACTGGATGTCACCATTCAGGCGCAGATCCTGCAATTAATCAAAGTATTGCAAAAAGAGATGTCGATGGGCGTCATCTTTATCACTCACGACATGGGCGTGGTGGCAGAGATTGCCGATCGGGTGCTGGTGATGTATCAGGGCGAAGCGGTCGAAACGGGCAGCGTTGAAGAGATTTTTCATGCGCCACAGCATCCTTATACCCGCGCGCTGTTGGCTGCCGTGCCGCAGTTGGGGGCGATGAAAGGGCAAGATTATCCTCGCCGTTTCCCGCTGATATCGCTTGAAGATCCGGCTAAACAGGAACGACCTGTCGAGCAGAAAACGGTGGTTGATGGCGACCCTGTTTTACAGGTGCGTAATCTGGTGACCCGTTTCCCTTTACGTAGTGGCTTACTGAATCGCGTTACGCGAGAAGTGCATGCGGTTGAGAAGGTCAGTTTTGATCTCTGGCCGGGCGAAACGTTGTCGCTGGTGGGAGAGTCCGGGAGTGGCAAATCAACCACCGGTAGGGCGTTGCTGCGCCTGGTTGAATCCCAGGGCGGCGAAATCATCTTCAAAGGGCAGCGAATCGATACCCTTTCACCAGGCAAACTTCAGGCATTGCGTCGCGACATCCAGTTTATTTTTCAGGATCCTTACGCCTCGCTGGATCCACGACAGACCATTGGTGATTCGATTGTTGAACCGCTGCGCGTACACGGTTTATTGCAAGGTAAAGAAGCTGCTGCACGCGTTGCGTGGTTGCTGGAACGCGTTGGCCTGTTACCTGAACATGCGTGGCGTTACCCGCATGAGTTTTCCGGTGGTCAGCGTCAGCGCATCTGCATTGCTCGCGCGTTGGCATTGAATCCAAAAGTGATCATTGCCGATGAAGCCGTCTCGGCGCTGGATGTTTCTATCCGTGGGCAAATCATCAACTTGTTGCTCGATCTCCAGCGTGATTTGGGCATCGCCTTTCTGTTTATCTCCCACGATATGGCCGTGGTGGAGCGGATTAGTCATCGTGTGGCGGTGATGTATCTCGGGCAAATCGTTGAAATTGGTCCACGGCGCGCGGTCTTTGAAAATCCGCAGCACCCTTATACACGTAAATTACTGGCGGCAGTTCCGGTCGCTGAACCGTCCCGACTACGACCGCGGCGCGTGCTGCTGTCGGATGATCTTCCCAGCAATATTCATCTGCGTGGCGAAGATGTTGCCGCCGTCTCGTTGCAATGCGTCGGGCCGGGGCATTACGTCGCACAACCACAATCAGAGTACGCATTTTTGCGTAGATAACATTCAGGCGGAGAATAAAATGGCAAGAGCTGTACACCGAAGTGGGTTAGTGGCGCTGAGCATTGCCGCAGCGTTGATGGCACCTTGTGCATTCGCTGCCAAAGATGTGGTTGTGGCAGTGGGATCGAACTTCACTACGCTCGATCCATATGACGCGAATGACACGTTATCTCAGGCCGTAGCGAAATCTTTTTATCAGGGGCTGTTCGGTCTGGATAAAGAGATGAAACTGAAAAACGTGCTGGCGGAGAGTTATACCGTTTCTGATGACGGCCTCACTTACACCGTGAAATTGCGCGAAGGGATTAAGTTCCAGGATGGCACCGACTTTAACGCCGCAGCCGTCAAAGCGAATCTGGACCGAGCCAGCGATCCGGCAAATCATTTAAAACGCTATAACCTGTACAAAAATATTGCCAAAACTGAAGCGGTCGATCCGACAACGGTAAAGATTACGCTCAAGCAACCGTTCTCCGCGTTTATTAACATCCTCGCTCACCCGGCGACCGCGATGATTTCACCGGCGGCGCTGGAAAAATATGGCAAGGAGATTGGTTTTCATCCGGTCGGAACTGGACCGTATGAACTGGATACCTGGAACCAGACCGATTTTGTGAAGGTTAAAAAATTCGCGGGTTACTGGCAGCCAGGCTTGCCCAAACTGGACAGCATCACCTGGCGTCCGGTGGCGGACAACAATACCCGCGCGGCAATGCTGCAAACCGGTGAAGCGCAGTTTGCTTTCCCCATCCCTTATGAACAAGCTGCGCTACTGGACAAGAACAAAAATATCGAGCTGATGGCCAGCCCGTCGATTATGCAGCGTTATATCAGTATGAACGTGACGCAGAAACCATTTGATAACCCAAAAGTGCGTGAGGCGCTGAATTACGCCATCAACCGTCAGGCACTGGTGAAAGTGGCCTTCGCGGGGTATGCAGTTCCTTCCACTGGTGTGGTGCCACCGAGTATTGCCTACGCGCAAAGTTATAAACCGTGGCCTTACGATCCGGCTAAAGCGCGCGAACTATTAAAAGAGGCGGGATATCCCAACGGTTTCAGTACCACATTGTGGTCATCACATAATCACAGTACCGCGCAGAAAGTGCTGCAATTTACCCAGCAACAGCTAGCGCAGGTGGGGATTAAAGCCCAGGTGACGGCGATGGATGCCGGGCAGCGGGCGGCAGAAGTTGAAGGTAAAGGGCAAAAAGAGAGCGGCGTGCGAATGTTCTATACTGGCTGGTCGGCCTCGACCGGTGAAGCTGACTGGGCGCTATCGCCGCTGTTCGCCTCGCAGAACTGGCCGCCGACGCTGTTTAATACTGCGTTTTACAGCAATAAGCAGGTGGATGACGAGCTTGCCCAGGCGCTGAAAACCAACGATCCGACGGAAAAGGCGCGCTTGTATAAGGCGGCGCAGGATACCATCTGGCAAGAGTCGCCGTGGATCCCGCTGGTGGTAGAAAAACTGGTGTCGGCACACAGCAAAAAACTGAGTGGTTTTTGGATTATGCCAGACACTGGCTTTAGCTTTGAAGATGCGGATTTGCAATAAGCAACGCAGGGAGAGGAATGCTTAATTACGTTATCAAACGCTTGCTGGGGCTGATTCCGACGCTGTTTATTGTCTCGGTGCTGGTGTTTTTGTTTGTCCATATGCTACCCGGCGACCCGGCGCGATTGATTGCCGGTCCAGAAGCCGATGCGCAGGTCATCGAACTGGTGCGTCAGCAACTGGGGCTGGATCAGCCGCTGTATCACCAGTTCTGGCACTATATCAGCAATGCCGTGCAGGGGGATTTTGGTCTGTCGATGGTGTCGCGTCGTCCGGTTGCCGAGGAGATCGCCAGCCGTTTCATGCCTACGCTGTGGTTGACCATTACCAGTATGACATGGGCGGTGCTGTTCGGCATGGCGGCGGGTATTATCGCCGCCGTCTGGCGTAACCGTTGGCCGGATCGATTAAGTATGACCATCGCGGTATCAGGGATTTCATTTCCGGCATTTGCGCTCGGCATACTGCTGATTCAGGTTTTCTCTGTTGAACTGGGCTGGTTGCCTACCGTAGGTGCAGACAGTTGGCAGCACTACATATTACCTTCTCTGACGCTCGGCGCGGCGGTGGCGGCAGTGATGGCGCGTTTTACCCGCGCCTCGTTTGTTGACGTTTTAAATGAAGATTATATGCGTACCGCGAGGGCGAAAGGGGTAAGCGAAACCTGGGTTGTCCTCAAGCATGGTTTACGCAACGCCATGATCCCGGTGGTCACCATGATGGGATTGCAGTTTGGCTTTTTGCTCGGTGGCTCTATCGTGGTGGAGAAAGTATTTAACTGGCCCGGACTTGGGCGTTTACTGGTCGATTCGGTAGAAATGCGTGATTACCCGGTGATTCAGGCAGAAATTCTGCTCTTCTCGCTGGAGTTTATTCTTATCAACTTAGTGGTGGATGTGCTTTATGCCGCCATTAACCCGGCTATCAGGTACAAGTAAGGATGCGACTATTTAACTGGCGACGCCAGGCGGTGTTAAACGCTATGCCACTGGTAAAACCTGACCAGGTACGTACACCGTGGCATGAATTCTGGCGACGTTTTCGCCGTCAGCATATGGCGATGGCCGCCGCACTGTTCGTCATTTTGCTGATTGTGGTGGCAATTTTTGCCCGTTGGATCGCCCCCTATGATGCCGAAAATTTTTTCGATTATGACAACCTGAATAACGGCCCTTCTTTGCAACACTGGTTTGGTGTCGACTCGCTGGGGCGTGATATTTTCAGCCGTGTCCTGGTCGGCGCGCAAATCTCGCTGGCGGCGGGTGTGTTTGCTGTCTTTATTGGCGCGGCGATCGGTACGCTATTGGGTTTACTGGCGGGATATTACGAAGGCTGGTGGGACCGATTGATTATGCGTATTTGCGATGTGCTGTTTGCTTTCCCTGGCATATTACTGGCGATTGCTGTCGTTGCGGTGTTAGGAAGCGGTATTGCCAACGTAATTATCGCAGTCGCCATCTTTTCCATTCCGGCTTTTGCCCGTCTGGTGCGCGGCAACACGCTGGTGTTGAAACAGCAAACTTTTATTGAATCGGCGCGCAGTATTGGTGCCAGCGACATGACCATCTTGTTGCGCCATATCTTGCCCGGGACTGTCTCTTCCATTGTCGTCTTTTTCACAATGCGTATTGGCACTTCGATCATCTCGGCTGCCAGCCTTTCATTTCTTGGCCTGGGGGCGCAGCCGCCGACACCAGAATGGGGGGCTATGCTCAATGAAGCGCGAGCGGATATGGTCATCGCGCCGCATGTGGCGGTTTTCCCGGCACTCGCTATCTTCCTTACCGTGCTGGCTTTCAACTTGCTGGGCGATGGCTTACGCGACGCGCTGGACCCGAAAATTAAAGCATAGCCACGGCAGAATATTGCTTAAAAATGTAATGGCGTCATAGGAAATTATTGCTATACGCAAATGTTGTAACTTTCTGCCGATTTTGTAGAATCAGGTAATTGGGTAAATATGCTGCTGTAAAAGTCTATTTATGCAGCGAAGTAGCGTACTGATAGTTATTTTGTTACGTGTATTAACATGCTTAGTTTATACGAAAAAATAAAGATAAGACTGATTATTTTATTTTTGTTGGCTACGCTGTCATTTATTGGTCTTTTTTTCATCATTAACTATCAGTTGGTATCGGAAAGGGCGGTAAAACGTGCCGATAGCCGCTTTGAACTTATTCAAAAAAATGTAGGTTATTTTTTTAAAGATATTGAGCGTGCTGCCTTAACGTTAAAGGATTCGCTGTATTTATTGAAAAACAGTGAGGAGATTAAACGTGCCGTCATTCTGAAAATGGAAATGATGCCATTTCTGGATACGGTAGGATTGGTGCTGGATGATGATAAATATTATCTCTTTACCCGTCGGGCGAATGATAAAATCATTGTTTACCATCAGGAAAAAGTAAATGGGCCACTTGTCGATGAGGCAGGACGCGTCATCTTTGCCGACTTTAACCCGTCCCAGCGGCCCTGGTCGGTGGCATCAGACGACTCGGGTAGTAGCTGGAATCCGGCCTACAACTGCTTTGATCGGCCAGGGAAAAAGTGTATCTCTTTTACTCTACGAATTAATGGCAAAGACCGTGACTTACTGGCGGTTAACAAAATTCATGTTGACTTAAACTGGCGCTATCTGAATGAATATCTTGATCAAATCAGTTCGACTGATGAAGTGCTGTTTTTGAAACAAGGCCATGAGATCATCGCCAAAAACCAACTCGCCCGTGAAAAACTGATTATTTATAATAGCGAAGGAAACTATAACATTATTGATTCTTTCGACACGGAATATATCGCAAGAACATCAGAAGTTCCAAATAACGCGTTGTTCGAAATATATTTTTATTATCCCACAGGTAATTTATTTAACGCATCGGATAAACTCTTTTATCTACCATTTGCATTTATTATTATCGTATTGCTGTTGGTTTACTTAATGACCACGCGTGTGTTTCGTCGACAATTTTCCGAAATGACAGAACTGGTCAATACGCTGGAGTTTTTGCCCGATTCTACTGAACAAATGCAGGCGCTGAAAATCCGTGAAGGCGATGCGAAAGAGATTATCAGTATCAAAAATTCCATAGCGGAAATGAAAGATGCCGAAGTTGAACGTTCGAATAAACTGCTCTCGCTAATCTCCTACGATCAGGAGAGTGGATTTATCAAAAACATGGCGATTATTGAATCTAATAATAGCCAGTATCTGGCTGTCGGGATCATCAAACTGTGCGGGCTGGAAGCTGTCGAAGCTGTGTTTGGCGTCGAGGAACGCAATAAAATCGTCAGGAAACTGTGTCAGCGAATTGCCGAGAAATATGCGCAATGCTGCGATATAGTGACATTCAATGCCGATCTCTATTTATTATTATGCCGGGAAAATGTACAGACCTTTACCCGCAAAATAGCGATGGTAAATGATTTCGACAGCAGCTTTGGTTATCGTAATCTGCGTATACACAAATCTGCCATTTGTGAACCGTTGAAGGGTGAAAACGCCTGGAGTTATGCCGAAAAGCTGAAACTGGCGATTTCCAGTGTCCGTGACCATATGTTCTCTGAGTTTATTTTCTGTGATGACGCGAAACTCAACGAAATTGAAGAGAATATCTGGATTGCGCGTAATATTCGCCATGCAATGGAAATAGGCGAACTATTTTTAGTCTATCAACCGATTGTTGATATGAAAACCAGAGACATTGTCGGCGCAGAAGCATTATGCCGCTGGATCTCTGCGGAACGAGGAATAATCTCACCGCTGAAGTTTGTTACGATTGCTGAAGATATTGGGTTTATCAATGAGCTTGGCTATCAAATTATTAAAACCGCAATGCGTGAATTCAGGCATTTTAGCCAGCGTGCGGCCCTGAAGGACGGTTTCTTACTGCATATTAATGTTTCGCCCTGGCAGCTAAACGAACCACACTTTCATGAGCATTTTACAACTATCATGAAAGAGCATGATCTGCAGGCAAATAGCATCTGTATTGAGATCACTGAAACAGTGATCGAACGAATTAATGAACATTTTTATCTCAATATTGCACAACTGCGTAAACAAGGGGTAGGGATATCGATTGATGACTTTGGCACAGGGCTGTCAAACCTGAAACGTTTTTATGAAATTAACCCTGACAGCATAAAAGTAGATTCACAATTTACCGGCGATATTTTCGGCACCGCGGGAAAAATTGTACGCATTATCTTCGACCTGGCACGCTATAACCAGATTCCGGTGATTGCAGAAGGCGTTGAGAGCGAAGAGGTTGCGCGTGAATTAATGAAATTAGGCTGTGTTCAGGCCCAAGGGTATCTGTACCAGAAGCCTATGCCATTCTCTGCCTGGGATAAAAGTGGAAAGTTAGTAAAAGAGTAGTTTAGGTATGTCCAGAATCAATAAATTCGTACTTACAGTCAGTCTGCTGATTTTTATTATGATTTCGGCAGTTGCCTGCGGGATCTACACTCAAATGGTGAAAGAACGGGTGTATGGCCTGAAACAGTCCGTTATTGATACTGCTTTTGCGGTGGCAAATATTGCTGAATATCGGCGTAGTGTGGCAATTGATCTCATCAATACGCTAAATCCTACGGAAGAACAATTGCTGGTTGGCTTACGCACAGCCTATGCCGATTCGATTTCTCCTTCTTATTTGTATGATGTTGGGCCTTATCTGATTTCCAGTGATGAATGTATTCAGGTAAAGGAGTACGAGAATAACTATTGTACAAATATCATGCAGGTGGTTAAGTATTTGCATGTTAAGAATACGGGGTTTATCTCTTTTGACGGTAAAACCTTCGTCTATTATCTCTACCCGGTTAGCCATAATCGCAGTCTGATATTTTTGCTTGGGCTGGAGCGCTTTTCTTTACTGTCAAAATCACTGGCAATGGACAGCGATAACCTGATGTTCTCACTTTTTAAGAATGGCAAACCGGTTACTGGTGATGAATATAACGCCAAAAACGCCATCTTCACTGTTTCGGAAGCGATGGAGCACTTCTCCTATTTACCGACAGGATTGTATGTGTTTGCCTATAAAAAAGACGTTTATTTTCAGGTATGTACGTTGATCATCTTCTTTGCCGCATTGGTGGCAGCTATATCAGGGGCCAGCTGCCTCTATCTGGTACGCAGAGTGATCAATCGGGGCATTGTTGAAAAAGAAGCCATTATTAATAACCATTTTGACCGCGTGCTGGACGGTGGGCTTTTCTTCTCGGCGGCGGATGTCAAAAAACTCTACAGCATGTATAACTCAGCATTTCTTGACGACCTGACCAAAGCGATGGGCAGAAAATCCTTTGACGAAGACTTAAAAGCCTTGCCGGAAAAAGGCGGATATTTGTGCCTGTTTGACGTCGATAAATTCAAGAACATTAACGACACCTTCGGCCATTTGTTGGGCGATGAAGTGTTGATTAAGGTTGTGAAAATCCTTAAATCACAAATTCCGGTGGATAAAGGCAAAGTCTATCGTTTTGGCGGCGACGAATTTGCGGTGATTTATACAGGTGGAACGCTGGAAGAGTTGCTATCGATATTAAAAGAAATCGTTCATTTCCAGGTGGGGAGCATTAATTTAAGCACCAGCATCGGCGTAGCACATTCAAATGAATGTACCACCGTTGAACGGCTGAAAATGCTGGCAGATGAGCGACTGTATAAGAGCAAGAAAAACGGCAGGGCGCAGATTAGCTGGCAATAATGTTTATTAGCAGGCCGGGAAAATAAATTTGCCCGGCCTGGCATTAATTAAACCCGACTACCCCATAAATCGTACTCATCGGCATGCTCGACTTTCACACGCAGGATGTCGCCCGGCTTAACGTTGGTTTCACCGTTGAGATAGACCGCGCCGTCGATTTCCGGCGCATCAGCCATACTGCGGCCAATCGCGCCTTCTTCATCCACTTCGTCGATGATCACCAGAATTTCACGGCCAACTTTCTCCTGCAGGCGCTCGGCGGAAATCTGTTGTTGCAGTTGCATGAAGCGATTCCAGCGTTCTTCTTTCACTTCTTCCGGGACCTGGTCCGGCAGAGCATTGGCATCAGCGCCTTCAACCGGGCTGTATTTAAAGCAGCCAACGCGATCCAGACGTGCTTCTTTCAGGAAGTCGAGCAGCATCTGGAAATCTTCTTCCGTCTCGCCAGGGAAGCCGACAATAAAGGTTGAACGCAGGGTCAGTTCCGGGCAGATTTCACGCCATTTTTTGATACGTGCCAGTTGGCGATCAACCGAACCCGGGCGCTTCATCAGTTTGAGAATGCGCGGGCTGGCATGCTGCAGCGGAATATCCAGATATGGCAGGATTTTGCCTTCAGCCATCAGCGGGATGACGTCGTCCACGTGCGGATAAGGGTAAACGTAGTGCAGACGTGTCCAGATCCCCAGTTTCGATAACTGTTCGCACAGGCTGACCATGCTGGTTTTTACCGGCTCGCCGTTGTGGAAGCCAGTACGGTGTTTAACATCTACGCCATAGGCGGAAGTATCCTGGGAAATCACCAGAATCTCTTTAACGCCCGCATCCACCAGACGTTTCGCTTCGCTTAATACTTCGCCAATCGGGCGGCTCACCAGATCGCCGCGCATTGAAGGAATAATGCAGAAGGTACAGCGGTGGTTACAACCTTCGGAAATCTTCAGATAGGCATAATGACGTGGGGTCAACTTAACACCCTGTTCCGGCACCAGGCTCAGGAACGGATTGTGTTTCGGTTTTGGCACGTAGTGATGAACGTGCTCCAGAACCTGCTCGTAGCTATGAGGCCCGGTGATTTCCAGCACTTTCGGGTGAACTTCGCGGATCTGATCTTCTTTTGCTCCCAGACAACCAGTCACAATCACCTTGCCGTTTTCATTCAACGCTTCGCCAATGGCTTCCAGAGATTCTTGCACCGCGCTGTCAATAAAGCCGCAGGTGTTAACGATCACCATATCTGCGTCGTCATAGCTCGGTACTACGTCATAACCTTCAGTACGCAGTTCGGTAAGAATGCGCTCTGAATCGACGAGGTTTTTCGGGCAGCCAAGGGAAACAAAGCCGATTTTCGGCTGGGGAGTTACTTTGCTCATAGCTTAAAAAATATTCAGTTACAGGAAAGGTCAGGGCAGGGATTCTACAGAGTTCTGGATAAAATTTGTATCGTAATCTGGTCAACAGGTGAGGAAAACGCCCCAAATATCGGGGCGCAAATGATTGTCATGCTACTGGGTTTTCAGTTAGCGCCTCCGCAGGCTGGCTGCTGGATTTGTCCCGCAGCGTAAAGACCGAAATAATCGTGAAGCAACCGGCAATCGCCCCCAGGATTAGATAGGTTTCAGCAAAGCCAATGGTGTCATACAGATAGCCGGCAATGGGTGAATAGATTGCCGTGGCGATGGATGCCACAAAAAGCACCAGCAGGTATACCGTCGAAGAGAGTTTATGATCAAAGTTAGCCGCGATAAATTTAAACACAGACACCAGGATCAGTGGTTTTTCGATGGCGTGCATCATTTTAACGGCCGCAATCCACACTGGTCCCAGTTGGATAGCAGAACCGGCAATGCGTAGCGACATAATGGTTCCGGCAATAACCAATGCCCATTTGGCGCCAGTGCGGTTAACAAACCACGGCATCAGACAGAGAAATAAGGTTTCTCCACAGACCTGGACAGAAGCCAGAATTCCGTACCAGCGATTGCCTTCTTCTGGCGTCGGAAATTGCAGCGAAAAATATTGTGCGAATTGTTGATCGTAGGTGTCATAAATTTGCGTTACGAACAGAGTGAACATCAATAAAAACCAGAACTGACTATTTTTCGCCAGTTCAAGTGCATGGATAGCTTTCAGCGAATTGGTTTTTTCAATTTCCGCCTCGGTCAGTTCAATTTTGGTAAACATAAAGCAGATTGCGGCGATCACAATGGCACAGCTTGCCAGCCAGAAAGAGAGATTAGGGCTGGTATCAATGTATTTACCCACAATCCACGCGGCGGCAGCCCATCCCAGAGAGCCCCACATTCTTACGCGACCATATTCAAAATGATAACGGCGCGAAACTTTATCTATCCAGGAATCCAGAACGCCACAGCCAGAATTAAAAATGATCCCCAGGTAAACACCACCCAAAACAGCGCCCAGCCAGAAGTTATGAACCAGAAGCGGGGCATACACATAAATAAAGAATGGTCCTACGGGAAGTAATAATGCGACGAGGATCCAGATGAGTTGTTTCTTAAGACCAAATTTATCGGAGATGAAACCGAAGAACGGCTGCATTAATAACGCAATGAAAGCATTAACGGAATAAAGCAATCCTGTGCGTGTGGCGGTAATTTCCAGATGCTGTGTCGTCCATATGACAAAAAATGCCATCGTTGCCGACCAGGCGAAGAGGTACAGAAAATCAAAAATACTGAGCAAAATATAATTACGTTTACCGGGCAATAACATAGCCATATCCTCAATCACTGGCGTTGGGTCATTTACCGTTGGCACAGGCATTAGCTGTGCTTACTGGTTATTGTTTTGGTATGCATCTCCGGAAATGTCATGCGTTAACAATTTCATTTTTACTCTGACCCTGACCGCGATGATTAGGCAATGTGTTAAATGAATGTTTGAGATTTACATCACAATTATTGCTGATAATAAAAAAGATTTAGCGAAACAGATCACTAAATCTTTTTATGAGAACGTATTACTTTTATGCCTTTCGTGTTAGCTCATCTGCCAGTGTGCGAAGGTGTTCAGCAATATTCATCAGATCAGTCTGTGGTGAGTGCAGGGGACCAGCAGAGTTACGCACGACCAGGCGACTGGGAAGGATGGTCGAAGAGCGGAGCATCGCGTGTTCATCGTTCGGCTGTAAAATTTGTTGAACGGCAATTTTCCCTTGTAAATCAAAGTCGATTGCGACGGTCGTTAGCGAAGGTTCAAAAAACGCACTCTCATAGGTGTCGTCATAGCCTATGACAGAAATATCTTGCGGGATTTTACGTTTTTGTTGATGTAAGGCGCTTAATGCCCCCAATGCCATCTGATCATTGGCGATCAGAAGAGCGGTCGCCTGTGGTGTTTCACGTAGCATCTGTAACGTCGCCAGATAGCCGCTTTGAGCGTCCCAATGACCGTAATGAATGGCCAGCGGCGTCAGTTGGAGTGAAGCGAGTGTGTCGCGCCAGGTATTGAGTCGTAGCCGCGCGGGTACTGAATTTTCAGGGCCAGAGATCAAGCAAAATTGACGATGCCCCAAATCGTAAAGATGCTTCACGCTGGCGCGTGCACCTTCTGCGGGATTAAAGGTGACGTTAAATACCGGGCTATAAGGGTCCACGTCGAGAAACAGACACAATACATCGCTGTTTTCAGTAACCAGTGTTTCAGCCAATGCCGTTTCCAGTGGTGCGTTGATAATAATCTTTGTTACCCGTTGTGCTTTTAATTCATTAATTGCAGCCTGAATACCTTTAATATCAACATCGTCAATCATGGATATCAGTACCTGATATCCCTGTTCTCCGGCATATTTTTTCACTGCTGCCGCAATTTGCGAGGGGGCATGCAGGGCAAGTGAAGTTGTAACCAGCCCGACTGTTTTGCTCTCTTTCCCTACCAACTGTTGAGCTACGCGATTTGGAACGTACTTAAGTTCGGCAATGGCTTGTTCAATTTTTTGACGTGTTTTAGCAGACACGTTCGCTGAATTGTTAAGCACCCTCGACACTGTCTGATAAGAAACATTGGCATGACGAGCAACATCGGCAAGGGTTGCAGCTTTGGTTTTCATATTCGCCCCGGATAAAAGATTTGTCACAGTATACCGCAGTGAATGTCATACGTATCACGCTCACCTGTCTCAGTGCCGGTAAGCTGAACCGACGAACCTGTTTGAAGGGAAAAAACGCGTACTTGATCACATTCCTGCCGGACATTCCTTGCATAACGAAGCAATAAATTACTAGATGACAGCATTGTGAACGAATAACATTTTTTGTCTGTTTAAAACAATTCAGGAGTCAGCATGGACAAGTACCCACCGATTATCCCCAGAGCCCCATGGTTACTTCATGGAGCTGATTACAATCCGGAGCAATGGTTACATGTCCCTGGGATTCTGGAGAAAGATATCGCCATGATGCAACAGGCTGGTTGTAACACCATGTCGGTGGGCATTTTTAGCTGGTCAATACTGGAACCCACAGAGGGTGAGTATCGCTTTGACTGGCTGGATGAGGTGCTGGATAAACTTCATGCTGGTGGGATCTCTGTCTTCCTCGCAACACCAAGCGGAGCCAAACCCGCCTGGCTTGCTGCTCGTTATCCAGAGGTTCTGAGAGTTAGCGCCTCACGCGAGAAAATGCTTCACGGTGGTCGCCATAATCACTGCCTTTCTTCGCCAGTGTATAAAGATAAAGTGACGCAAATTAACCGTAATCTGGCGCAGCGATACGCCAATCATCCGGCGGTTCTGGGATGGCATATCAGTAATGAGTATGGCGGAGAGTGCCATTGTAATGGATGCCAGCAGGCGTTTCGCCGTTGGTTGCAGACGCGTTACACCACTCTTGAGGCGCTTAATCAGGCATGGTGGACTGGCTTCTGGAGCCATACATACAGTGACTGGTCACAAATTGAATCTCCTTCCCCAATAGGTGAAATGTCCAACCACGGTTTGAATCTTGATTGGCGGCGCTTTGTCACATCGCAGGTAAAAGAGTTCTATCAAATGGAAATCGCGCCGTTAAAAGCAGAGCGCCCCGATTTACCTGCGACGACTAATTTTATGTGGTATTTCAATGACTATAACTACTGGGTATTAGCCGAAGTGGTTGATTTTGTGAGTTGGGATAGCTACCCCATGTGGCACAAACAGGAAGATGAACGCGCCGTAGCCTGTAAAACAGCGATGTATCACGACCTGATGCGTACCTTGAAAAATAAACCGTTTATTCTGATGGAATCCACGCCCAGCCAGACAAGCTGGCAGCCAACCAGCAAATTGAAAAAGCCGGGAATGAATATTCTTTCTTCCTTACAGGCCGTCGCTCACGGCGCAGACGGCGTGCACTATTTTCAGTGGCGTAAGAGTCGTGGTGCCGTGGAGAAGTTTCATGGCGCGGTGGTTGATCACGTCGGCCATCTGGAGACGCGAACCGGACGCGAAGTCATACAACTGGGGCAACGGCTGTCTCATCTTAAACAATTGGTTGGGACGAAAACGCAGGCAAAAGTTGCCATTATTTTCGACTGGGAGAACCGCTGGGCGGTCAATGATGCTGCCGGGCCGCGCAATTGCGGTATCCACTACGAACAAACGGTAGTGGAGCATTACCGACCTTTCTGGGAGCAGGGCGTGGCGGTCGATATTATCAATGCTGATTGTGATCTTACGGGTTATCAGTTAGTTATCGCCCCAATGCTCTATATGGTTCGCGATGGATTTGCTGCTCGTGCTCGTGCCTATGTCGAAGCTGGTGGCAATTTTGTCACCACTTACTGGTCCGGGATTGTCAATGAAACCGATTTATGTCACCTGGGTGGGTTCCCTGGCCCGTTGCGTGACCTGATGGGCGTATGGGCTGAAGAGATTGATAGTCTTAATGATTATCAGCATAACGAAGTTATCTGCGAGCCGAATGCGTATGGACTGCAGGGGCAATGGCAGGCACGGGAATTATGTGCGGTTATTCACGCCGAAGGTGCTCAAGTTCTGGCGCGCTATGGTGAGGATTTTTATGCGGGTACACCTGCGTTAACGGTAAATCACGTCGGACAAGGTCGTGCTTTTTATGTGGCTTCGCGTAATGATGCGTCATTTCATCAAGCGTTTGCCGCGATGTTGATCAACACACTTCATCTCCCAAAAGCACTTGCTACTGAACTTCCTGCTGGCGTTATTGCAACGCGTCGGGCAGACGGCGATCAGGAATGGGTTTTTGTACAAAATTACACTGCTCATGTACAAAATGTTGTGCTTCCTGGAGCGTGGCGAGTGGCGGAAACGGGCAAGGCTTGTTCACAACAATTAGAACTGGCGCCGTGGGGATGTGAGGTACTGGAAAGAGAAATAATGTAAATTCTTATTAATAAGATGTGAAGTATTGGTCCTTGACAGCATTTTGCTCAAAAAATGGCCATACTATTTAATTGCAATAAGGCTGGAAAGAGGAGGATCGAAGTATGTTCGTTGACAGACAGCGAAGCGACCTGCTGAACCGGTTGAAAGACGCACAAGTTGACCTCGCTGCATACGTGCATCTGAGGAAGGCCAAAGGATACATGTCCGTCAGCGAAAGCAATCATCTACGAGATAACTTTTTTAAACTGCATCGCGAATTGCACGATAAATCGCTGCGGTTGAATCTTCATCTGGATCAGGAAGAGTGGGGTGCTCTTCATCACGCTGAAGAAGCATTAGCGACAGCCGCAGTATGTTTGATGAGCGGGCATCATGATTGCCCGACTGTTATTACCGTCAACGCCGATAAGCTTGAAAATTGTCTGATGAGCTTAACGCTGAGTATCCAGAGCCTTGAAAAGCACACCATGCTTGAGCAGGCCTGAAAACTAAGGGGGAGAAAGCATCTCCCCCTTCATGTTTAAGTTTTTGTAAAAATGAATTTGTCATCTCCTCCACTGACTACGCTTTAAGCCAGAGTCAATCCGGAGGCGTTATGCATCGACAATCTCTTTTCCTTGTGACCCTTTTCTGTGTTTCTTCCGCTCTCTGGGCGGCGCCTACAACGGTAAATGTCGAAGTATTGCAAGACAAACTCGACCATCCCTGGGCGCTGGCCTTTTTACCCGATAATCACGGTATGTTAATCACGCTGCGTGGTGGCGAGTTACGCCACTGGCAAGAAGGAAAAGGATTATCTGCGCCGCTGGCTGGTGTGCCGGAAGTCTGGGCGCACGGGCAGGGAGGCTTGTTGGATGTAGCTTTAGCGCCTGATTTTGCCCAGTCGCGCCGCATCTGGTTAAGTTATTCGGAACAGGGAGATGATGGCAAAGCCGGAACTGCCGTGGGTTATGGCCGCTTAAGCGATGATCTCTCAAAAGTGACCGACTTCCGCACCGTTTTTCGTCAGATGCCTAAGCTTTCTACCGGTAACCATTTTGGTGGGCGGTTGGTGTTTGACGGCAAAGGTTATTTGTTTATTGGTCTGGGGGAAAACAATCAGCGCCCGACGGCGCAGGATCTGGATAAATTACAGGGCAAACTGGTGCGTCTGACCGACCAGGGCGAGATCCCGGATGATAATCCTTTTGTAAAGGAATCCGGTGCGCGCGCTGAGATCTGGTCTTATGGCATTCGTAATCCGCAAGGAATGGCGATGAATCCGTGGAGTAATGCACTATGGCTGAATGAACATGGCCCGCGCGGTGGTGATGAAATTAATATCCCGCAAAAAGGCAAAAACTACGGCTGGCCGCTGGCAACCTGGGGAATCAACTATTCGGGCTTTAAGATACCGGAAGCGAAAGGGGAAATCGTTGCCGGAACCGAACAACCGATTTTCTACTGGAAAGATTCGCCTGCCGTGAGCGGTATGGCCTTCTATAACAGCGACAAATTCCCCCAGTGGCAGCAAAAATTATTTATTGGCGCGTTAAAAGACAAAGATGTCATCGTGATGAGTGTCAACGGCGACAAAGTGACAGAAGATGGCCGCATATTAACGGACAGAGGGCAGCGAATTCGTGATGTTCGCACTGGGCCCGACGGTTATTTGTACGTGTTGACCGACGA
This sequence comes from Escherichia sp. E14V7, assembly GCF_004212225.1. Classification (NCBI taxonomy): domain Bacteria; kingdom Pseudomonadati; phylum Pseudomonadota; class Gammaproteobacteria; order Enterobacterales; family Enterobacteriaceae; genus Escherichia; species Escherichia sp. E14V7. The sequence goes on along the minus strand of NZ_RHJJ01000014.1, from coordinate 35,228 downwards.
GTCCAATGGCGAATTACTGAAAGTAAGTCCACGTAATAATTAGCTAACGGGGATCATCACCACTTTACGCACTGCGGGGCGTTCAGTGAGCTGTTGATACCAGCGTTCCAGATTTGGACGCGGTGTCCAGGTCAGACCGACGTTAAACAAATTGTAGATAAACGGTGCAATAGCGATATCACCCACGCCAAATTTATCACCAGAGAACCATTTCACTTTTGCCAGTTCCGCATCAAGAAGGGCAAACAGAGCGTCGCATTCCTTGCAACTGGCATCAATGGCGGCCTGGTCGCGTTCTTCAGGCGGTGTTCTGACCAATCCCATCAGGATCCCGCGATGGGCATTACTGAGCGTCTGGTTTGCCCAGTCCATCCATTTTTCCGCTTCTGCACGACGTGCTGGCGAGTCGATCCACAAGCGGTTTTGCCCGTACTGTGCTGCCAGGTAGCGGACAATGGCGTTCGATTCCCAGAGAATTAAACCACTTTCGTCGTCGCGCAACAGCGGCACCAGCCCGTTGGGATTCATCGCCAGAAAGTCGGCGTCATGGTTTACTCCAAACTCACGGCCCGCGAGAATTTGCTCATAAGGTAGATCCAGTTCTTCGAGCGTCAGCAACACTTTTTTTACGTTGGTTGAATTATTCCGACCCCACAGCGTAATCATACTCACCCCTTTTTACACAGGCAGCCACAGGCTGAACAGGACTCTGATGGTGGAGTAAAGTTAACTTTTAAGCAACAGTTGGCAAAAAAATGACGCCAGAAGCAGCGAAGCGGCAGGATATTGCATAAACTTTAAAAACTTTACCAACTTACGGTTTCTTTAAGTTTGTGTGTGCGTTATTAATCACCGAACTTATCATACGGCGATATAACGTATTTTTTTTGAATGGATACTCGGGTGGCATTTATGACGCAATACTCCTCTCTCCTTCGTGGTCTTGCAGCGGGTTCTGCATTTTTATTCCTTTTTGCCCCAACGGCATTCGCGGCGGAACAAACCGTTGACGCGCCGAGCGTGGATGCGCGTGCATGGATTTTAATGGATTACGCCAGCGGAAAAGTGCTGGCTGAAGGTAATGCGGATGAGAAACTGGACCCAGCCAGTCTGACCAAAATCATGACCAGCTATGTGGTTGGGCAGGCGCTCAAGGCCGATAAGATTAAACTCACCGATATGGTGACGGTCGGTAAAGATGCCTGGGCGACGGGGAATCCGGCGCTGCGCGGTTCATCGGTGATGTTCCTCAAACCGGGCGATCAGGTTTCGGTGGCTGATTTAAACAAAGGCGTGATTATTCAGTCCGGTAATGACGCCTGTATTGCGCTGGCAGATTACGTCGCGGGCAGTCAGGAGTCATTTATTGGCTTGATGAATGGTTATGCTAAGAAATTGGGCCTGACCAACACTACCTTCCAGACGGTGCACGGCCTCGACGCACCGGGGCAGTTCAGTACCGCACGCGATATGGCCTTGCTGGGCAAAGCGTTAATCCACGATGTACCGGAAGAGTACGCCATTCATAAAGAGAAGGAATTTACCTTCAACAAGATTCGCCAGCCTAACCGTAACCGTCTGCTGTGGAGTAGTAATGTCAATGTCGATGGCATGAAGACCGGTACTACGGCAGGAGCCGGTTACAACCTGGTGGCCTCCGCGACCCAGGGCGACATGCGTTTGATCTCTGTGGTACTGGGAGCGAAAACCGATCGTATCCGTTTTAATGAGTCCGAAAAGTTGCTCACCTGGGGCTTCCGTTTCTTTGAAACCGTGACACCAATTAAGCCTGATGCCACCTTTGTGACCCAGCGAGTCTGGTTTGGCGATAAGAGTGAAGTGAATCTCGGTGCTGGCGAAGGCGGATCGGTGACTATTCCGCGTGGACAACTGAAAAACCTGAAAGCCAGTTATACATTAACCGAACCGCAGCTCACCGCACCGCTGAAAAAAGGCCAGGTCGTCGGAACCATTGATTTCCAGCTTAATGGTAAATCTATTGAACAGCGTCCGCTGATCGTAATGGAGAATGTGGAAGAGGGTGGATTCTTTGGTCGGATGTGGGATTTTGTGATGATGAAATTCCATCAGTGGTTTGGTAGCTGGTTCTCTTAATCTTGAGATGACCGGATGGCGCGTTGACGTCATCCGGTGATGCTTAATTAATACATTAACTTAATACGCTGCGTTTGCGCGTACTTCACATACTCATCTTCCGGACAACGATCGCTTACTACGATATCAAAGCGTTTCAGGTCGCCCATGCGTGCCGGACGTACCTTACCAAACTTACTGTGGTCGACAACCAGCACATGCTTTTGCGCCATCGACATAGCCCAGTGTTTTACCGGCAACTCTTCAAGATTAAAACAGGTTGTGCCTTTTTTGATATGTACACCCGCAGCGGAATAAAAAGCGATATCCGGACAAAAATTATTCAGCGTTTGTTGAAAATCGATAGGTTTGAAGATGGCGTTGCTGGCGTGAAATTCTCCACCACTAAGAAACGCCCGGCAATGTGGTTTCTCTTGCAGCGCCAGAAAGGTATTTAGTGAATAACAAACGGCGGTGAAAGGGATTTCATTATCAATCGCTTCAATAATCCAGGGCGTAGTGGTGCCGCAGTCAAAAAAGAGGGTCTGACCGGGTTCTACCAACGTCGCGGCCAGTTTCGCAGCGCGACGTTTTTCTTCCACCAGACGGGATTTTTGGTCGCTTAGCAGGTAATGGCTGGCGCTGCGTGGTTCGAGAACGATATAGCCGCCGAGTAATACGACGGGGGCGCTGTTGTTATTCAGGTCGCGACGAATCGTCATCTCTGAAACCCCAAGTAGGGCGGCGGCGTCCTTCAGATGTAACTTATCGCTGCGTTTTAATTCCTGGAGTAATTGCCCGATGCGCTCTTCGCGACGTGTTTCCATATTCCCTCTGAATAGTTATTGAAGCGAGCCGCCTGATATTACACGTTTTATCCGAAATCAGCCACGTACCCAGCCTTTACGGATCGGTAAGGCGAAACAGAAGCGATACCACGATTGCAGTCGCTGGTAGAGCATCGCCCCCGCAGCTTGCCAGATAATCTGCGCGCTAAGGCAACCAATCATTCCCGCTAACAATCCACCAAGCATATCCAGTGGCCAGTGGACGCCAAGGTAGACCCGCGACCAGGCAATAATTACGGCCAGCACCATGAGAAGCGATCCGGACCACAAACGATGCCAGATTAAAAATGCCAGAGCGAAGGTGAAGATCACTGTGCCGTGATCGCTCGGGAAAGAGTCATCCGCCGCATGGTGCAGGAAGTTATAGCCGATATTCTCGACAAACGGGCGGTCATGCGGAAATAAATGACCCATCCCCCAGGAAACAAACAGACTTACAGCCAGTGCGATCGCTATTTTTATCACTATCTGCCGTTGCGCCGTACGTCCCCACAGCCAAAGTACCCCGGCCAGTAGCGGCACCACAGTAATCAAATCTTTGGCAATAAAAATCGCCAACGAGATCATCCACGGAGAAGAATCTGGCGTGGCATTAATTAGAGAGAATAATGAGTAATTGAGATTTTCCAGCATAACTTCCAGACTCATAAGGTGTTTAATGGGGAGCCGTCAGGCAAGGCGGTGAGAATAAGGTGCATGTTAAACAGGGTAAAGCGGCATCGTCTTATTTCTCATAAGCGGCCCGTATTATGTGAAGTAATGGTAACGCGCGGTAGTTAAATAAAGCTTAAAAAAGAGAGTCTAATCGCCGATTAATGTAAGAATGTGCTTAAGGGGCAAAAATTGCTTTCTCGTTAGCCGCGCTTTTATTAAACTTTGCGCGATTATTATTGGCGAAGAAATTGCATGCAAAATAGATTAGCTAATGGTGCCAGACTTGGACGTCAGGCATTACTTTTCCCTCTCTGTCTGGTGCTCTACGAATTCTCAACCTATATCGGTAACGATATGATTCAGCCCGGTATGTTGGCCGTGGTTGAACAGTACCAGGCGGGCATTGATTGGGTTCCTACCTCGATGACCGCGTACCTTGCGGGTGGGATGTTTTTACAGTGGCTGCTGGGGCCATTGTCGGATCGTATTGGTCGCCGTCCGGTGATGCTGGCGGGCGTAGTGTGGTTTATCATCACTTGTCTGGCGATACTACTGGCGCAAAACATTGAACAATTCACGCTGTTGCGCTTCTTGCAGGGCATAAGCCTCTGTTTCATTGGCGCTGTGGGTTACGCCGCAATTCAGGAATCCTTCGAAGAGGCGGTTTGTATCAAGATCACCGCGCTGATGGCGAATGTGGCGCTGATTGCTCCGCTACTCGGCCCGTTGGTGGGCGCGGCGTGGATCCATGTGCTGCCCTGGGAAGGGATGTTTGTATTATTTGCCGCATTGGCAACGATCTCCTTCTTCGGCCTGCAACGTGCCATGCCAGAAACCGCCACGCGTATAGGCGAGAAACTGTCGCTGAAAGAGCTCGGGCGTGACTATAAGCTGGTGCTGAAGAATGGTCGCTTTGTTGCGGGGGCGCTGGCACTGGGGTTTGTTAGTCTGCCGTTGCTGGCGTGGATTGCCCAGTCGCCGATTATCATCATTACCGGCGAGCAGTTGAGCAGCTATGAATATGGTTTGCTGCAAGTTCCCATTTTCGGCGCATTAATTGCGGGGAACCTACTGTTGGCGCGACTGACCTCGCGTCGCACCGTACGTTCGCTGATCATTATGGGCGGTTGGCCGATTATGATTGGTCTGTTGGTCGCTGCTGCGGCAACGGTCATCTCATCGCACGCGTATTTGTGGATGACCGCAGGGTTAAGTATTTATGCTTTTGGTATTGGTCTGGCGAATGCGGGACTGGTGCGATTAACCCTGTTTGCCAGCGATATGAGTAAAGGTACTGTCTCGGCGGCGATGGGGATGTTGCAAATGCTGATTTTCACTGTCGGTATTGAGATCAGTAAACACGCGTATCTGAACGGCGGCAACGGTCTGTTTAATCTCTTCAACCTTGCCAACGGAATTTTGTGGCTGCTGCTGATGTTTATCTTTTTAAAAGATAAACAGGTAGGAAATTCACACGAAGGGTAAAAAAATGCCTGATTGCACAACGCAATCAGGCATTTTCGAATTAATAGTGATGGTCATCGATCTGATGTTCGATAACCATCCCTTCGCCAACGCTGGCAAGGTGACGAACATACGGATGTGGACGGTAAGCTGGAGCAGGAGTCGGAGCCACATAGACGGTTTGCGGCACAGTAGCGACACTGACTGCTTGTGGAACGCTGACAGAATCAGGGACCACTACCACTTTGTATCCACTCGGCACATCGACGGTAACGCTTTGCGCCATCGTTGCACCGGCAAAGCTCATGAGAAACGCGCCCAGCAAAACATAATTCTTCATAATCATTTCGCCTGAAATAATTCGGTGGGTTAATTTCTGCGAATTATGCAGCCTTCATTCAGGCGTTGTGTTGCCGGGCGTGCTGCCGTTTTATTGATTAAATGGCGCTTCGTGTTTAAGAACTTTATCAATCACGTCCAGTACGCCTTCACGGTTATTGGAACCTGCACGATATTTCGCCGCTGCAACAACCGCGCTGCCGGCATTTTCCATTGCGAAGCTGTACCCTGCCTGACGCAGCATCTCAATATCATTACCGCCATCGCCAAAGACCACGACTTCGCTGTCGTCTATTCCCCATAATTTCTGGAGTTGACGTAGGCCATTGGCTTTATGCACGCCAGGGATGATTAAATCGATGCTGCCGTTGCCGGTATGCACTGGCACCATAATATCGCCGATGGCCTCATGTAATGCTTTCTGCACTTGTGGAATCAGTTCATCGGAAAGATTCAGGCCAAACTTGAAGAAGATATCTTCTAAGTTGTCAAAGTTATCGACGTATTCCAGACGGTGATAATACATTTCCGCCACAGTTTTCATGGTATCGTCATATTTTTTGAGGGTATAGGCGCTATTTTTGCCGCAGGCAATAATTTCCACTTCCGGGCGCGTCAGCAAATGCGCCACGACAGTGGCAAAAGCATCTTTCGATAGCTCACCATTAAAAACATCTTTGCCTTCGCTCACTACCCAGCCGCCATTTTCCGCCACAAAAGCAATTTCATCGGCAATTTCGGGGAAGAATGAGATCAACTGATAATATTGATTCCCGCTGGCAACCACAAAGCGAATACCTTGTGCTTTCATCTGCTGATATTGGGCCATAAACCGCTCGCGGTTATAGGTTTTTTGATCGCTTAAGAAAGTACCGTCCATGTCTACCGCAATTAATTTAATGCCCATCAACTATTCTCCATCGCAGTCTGCGTTTTTGTATTGGGTTTGGCGACGGCTTTTGCGACGATAGCCGCGAGAATAACCAGCGCCAGTACAACCAGCATTGCACTACGTAATCCATAATGTTCGCCGAGATAGCCCAGCAGTGGCGGCCCGACGAGGAAAGCCAGATAACCGGTCGTGGCCACTACGCTGACACGGGTTGGCGCGTCGGGGCCGGTATCACTGGCGGCTGAAATGGTCAGCGGGAAGCCCAGCGAGGCACCCAGTCCCCAAAGAACGACAGATACCCCGGCGACCCAGGCGCTATCAACAAAAATAATTAGCCCGATACCCAACGCACCCATTAGTGCACTGGCACGTACCACGGCAACGCGGCTGTAGCGATCAATAAACCAGCCGCCGGTAAAACGTCCAACGGTCATCCCCAGGGTAAAACCGGCATAAATCAGCGAGCCGGAAGTAGGGCTAAAACCGTGACCATCAACCATTAATAAGGGTAACCAGTCGTTGGCAGAACCTTCTGCAAAAGCCATTGCCAGCACCACGACACCAATTAATAGCAACTGAATATCGCGATAAAAAGGAACCCCTTTTTCACTATGCTGCGTGCCATCAGCAGCATTTTTTCCCGTACCGTCAGGGATTGCCTGAATAGCGATATAAATAGGCGCGATGCCCACCAGCGCCGCCAGCAAAATGTGAACAGTTGCCGGAACTCCAAAGGCCGTCAGCGCCATCCCTACACCAGCCCCCGCCAGCGTACCGAGGCTGTAGAAGCCATGCATCATCGGCAAAACCGTTTTATTCATTTCTCTCTCAACGGCAGCACCTTCAACGTTTATCGCCACTTCTGCGGAACCAAAACTGGCGCCAAAAACGCCAAGACCAACGGCAAAGATCACAGGAGATGTCAGCCAGAGCGCCAGACTTAATATCATCATCCCGATCAATGCGCAGGACATCGTGACCAGGATGACATTACGCGTCCCAAAGCGTTTTACTAACCACGCCGAGCAGAGAATACCGCTCATCGAACCGATTGACAGACCAAAGAGCACTCCGCCCATTTCGGCGATAGAGACAGAAAGAATGTCGCGGATAGCGGGCGTTCTGGTTGCCCAGGAAGCCATTAGAAGGCCCGGCAAAAAGAAGAACATAAACAGCGCCCAGGTACGGCGTTTCAATGCATTACGTGAAGAATTTACTGTCATAGATCACGTCAAAAAAAGAAGAGAGAAGACAACCTTAGCAAGGTTGTGTACATTTGTACACAATTGCAGAGAGAGGAAATGACATGCGTCGCGCTAACGATCCACAACGGCGAGAAAAAATCATCCAGGCCACTCTCGAGGCGGTGAAACTTTACGGAATACATGCCGTGACGCACCGTAAAATAGCTACCCTTGCCGGGGTACCGTTAGGGTCGATGACCTACTATTTTTCAGGAATTGATGAGCTATTACTGGAGGCGTTCAGTAGCTTTACGCAGACTATGTCACGGCAATATCAGGCATTTTTTCTCGATGTCAGAGATGCCCCCAGTGCCTGCCAGGCCATCACAGAAATGATCTACAGCTCGCAGGTTGCAACGCCGGACAACATGGAACTGATGTATCAACTCTACGCGCTGGCCAGTCGAAAACCGTTATTAAAAACAGTGATGCAAAACTGGATGCAGCGCAGTCAGCAAACACTCGAACAATGGTTTGAACCTGGAACGGCCCGGGCTCTGGATGCTTTTATTGAAGGGATGACGCTGCATTTTGTCACTGACCGTAAGCCGCTATCGCGCGAGGAGATTTTACGGATGGTGGCACGAGTGGCGGGGCAGGAGATAAATTTCAGGCAACAAAAAACCCATCAACCTTGAACCAAAATGGCGGGGTTGATGGGCTCCACAAAATGGGGACATCAAAGAAAAGCAGTGGCACTAATTAAGACTGATGCCCCAAAGAAAAGTTCGCCGATTGTACAAAAAAATTTCATTTTCAGGGCAACTTCAGTTTTATCCGAGTCCTGGCCATACCATGACAATGATTGTCCCGGCCAGCGTTAGCAGTACGTTAGCTATTGCATAAGTACCCGCATAACCTAAGGCTGGGATGTTACTGCGTGCGGTGTCGCTGATGATCTCCATTGCCGGAGCACAAGTACGCGCGCCCATCATCGCGCCGAACAGGAGTGCGCGGTTCATACGCAGTACATAAGCGCCGAACAGGAAGCAGATAACCACCGGCACCAGACTGACAATCAATCCGGCAATTAACATCTGACCACCGATCGCGCCCAGGCCGTTATTAATGCCGCTACCGGCGCTTAAACCAACGCCTGCCATAAACACCATCAAGCCGAACTCTTTCACCATGCTTAACGCTCCCTGCGGAATGTAACCGAAGGTCGGGTGGTTAGCGCGCATAAAGCCCAACATAATGCCGGCGAATAACAAGCCAGCAGCGTTCCCCATGCCGAAGCTAAATGTACTGAACTGGAAGGTGATCATCCCGATCATCAGGCCAATAACAAAGAACGCGCAGAACGCCAGCAGGTCTGTGACCTGGCTGTGAATCGAGATAAAGCCGATGCGGTCAGCAATGGTTTTCACGCGACGGGCATCGCCGCTCACCTGCAAAACATCACCTTTATTAAGCACAACGTTGTCATCAATTGGCATCTCAATCTGGCTGCGGATGACGCGGTTAAGGAAGCAACCGTGATCGGTCAACTTCAGTTGTGCCAGACGTTTACCTACCGCGTTATGGTTTTTGACGACGACCTCTTCAGTGACGATACGCATGTCGAGAAGGTCACGATCAAAAACTTCTTTACCGTTACGGAAGCTGGGATCGAGGCGGGCGTGGGCGTCTGGATATCCCACTAACGCTATCTCATCGCCCATTTGCAGCACGGCGTCGCCATCCGGATTTGCCAGAATCCCGTTACGACGAATACGTTCAATGTAGCAACCAGTTTGACGATAAATACCCAATTCACGCAGATTTTTGCCGTCGGTCCAGGCCACCAGCTCCGGACCGACACGGTAGGCGCGGATCACCGGCAAATAAACTTTTCGGCTGGCATCGGTGTCCAGGCCACGTTCGCGAGCGATTTGTTGGGCGCTGGTCTGTAAATCCTGATGTTGCAACTTCGGTAAATAACGTGCACCGACAATTAAACTCACCAGGCCAATTAAATAAGTTAACGCATACCCAAGGCTTAGATTATCCAGTGCTGTGGAGAGCTGTCCGCTTTCCATACCGGAATGGCGTAATGTGTCGCCAGCACCGACCAGAACCGGTGTCGATGTCATGGAGCCAGCCAACATACCGGCCGTCAGACCGATATCCCAGCCAAACAGCTTACCCAACCCTAAGGCGATCACCAGCGCACTGCTAACCATCACCAGAGCTAACATTAGGTAATTTTTCCCATCGCGGAAAAAAATGGAAAAAAAGTTGGGTCCGGCTTCGACCCCGACGCAGAAAATAAACAACATAAAGCCAAGATTAAGCGCGTCGGTGTTAATGCTGAAATGTTGTTGCCCTAATAGTAACGATACGACTAAAACGCCAATGGAATTACCCAGTTGGATTGAACCAAGTCGTAATTTTCCTAGACATAGTCCAAGCGCAAGGACTACAAATAATAACAGAATGTAATTCCCATTTAACAATTCGGCGACGTTTATATTCACGGAGACTAACTTCTTGTTTACGAGTAAGCTGTTGAAAGAAATGGTAATTTAAGATAATGTTTTTACCTGAAATCAGGGCGCGAATTCATTCAGCGCACTTAAGCAATAGTAAAGAAACAATATATTTTACTAGTGTAATCACATTAAGTACCAACGGCTATAAAAATTGCGTTGGCCTATATTAGCATGGAATGCGAAGCGGCTTTATCTTACTGAACGCCATAGTGGCGAAAATGTGTTCGATAGAGGCAGTGTCAGGAGGAGCGAGTGAAACATAAACAACGTTGGGCGGGGGCAATCTGCTGTTTTGTCCTCTTCATTGTAGTGTGCCTGTTCCTGGCGACGCAAATGAAAGGCGCTTTTCGGGCTGCCGGGCATCCTGAAATCGGCTTGCTGTTTTTCATTCTTCCTGGGGCGGTTGCCAGCTTTTTTTCGCAGCGTAGAGAAGTCCTTAAACCGCTGTTTGGCGCAATGCTGGCGGCACCGTGTTCTATGTTAATTATGCGTCTGTTTTTTTCACCAACACGCTCATTCTGGCAAGAGCTGGCGTGGTTATTGAGCGCCGTCTTCTGGTGTGCGTTGGGAGCGTTGTGTTTCTTGTTTATTAGTAGTTTGTTCAAGTCACAGCACAGAAAAAATCAATAAAGCCCTCAAACAGAGAGGGCTTATCCGGCAATCAGGCTTCAAGATTCTCTTTCACCCAGGCAGCAAAATCGATATAGCCGCCGATGTGTTGCTGATCGACAAAGATCTGCGGTACGGTTTCTACTGGTTTACCTGCTTTCTGTTGTAAATCTTCTTTGCTAATCCCTTCTGCACGAATATCAACATACTGATATTCAAAGTCATCGCGTTCATTACTCAGTTTGTCTGCCAACTCTTTAGCACGCACGCAGTAAGGGCAACCCGGACGACCAAAAATAACGGTTTGCATTGTTTCTCTCCTCATCTGTTTATGTCCGCCATGATTACGCCAAAATTTATTTGCTGAAAGTAGGTTTAACCTGTTGCATTGATTGCTTAAAGCTATAACTGTTAAGCACAACGCAACGAAAGGTTTTAAAATAGCAATTCACTTTGCAGAGGGAAGCCTATGCGCGCGATCGGTAAATTACCTAAAAGCGTGTTGATACTGGAATTCATCGGCATGATGTTACTGGTGACGGCGCTGCTGTCGTTAAGCCATTACCTTTCGCTCCCGGTGCCGTTTTCGACGCCAGAGATACAAATTCTGATGATTTTTCTCGGTGTTTTGCTCATGCTTCCCGCTGCGGTGGTGGTTATTCTTCAGGTGGCAAAACGGCTTGCCCCACAACTGATGAACCGCCCACTGGAATCTTCACGTTCAGAAAGAGAAAAAGATAATGACGCCAACCATTGAACTTATTTGTGGCCATCGCTCCATTCGCCATTTCACTGATGACCCCATTTCTGAGGCGCAGCGTGAGGCGATTATCAACAGCGCCCGAGCGACTTCCAGTTCCAGTTTTTTGCAATGCAGTAGCATTATTCGCATTACCGATAGAACGCTGCGTGAAGAACTGGTAACGCTGACCGGCGGGCAAAAACACGTAGCGCAAGCGGCGGAGTTCTGGGTGTTCTGTGCCGACTTTAACCGTCATTTACAGATCTGTCCGGATGCACAACTTGGCCTGGCGGAACAACTGTTGCTCGGTGTCGTTGATACGGCAATGATGGCGCAAAATGCGTTAACTGCAGCGGAATCGCTGGGGTTGGGCGGAGTATATATTGGTGGACTGCGCAATAATATCGAAGCAGTGACAGAACTGCTGAAGTTACCAAAGCATGTTCTGCCGTTGTTTGGTCTGTGTCTAGGTTGGCCTGCGGATAACCCGGATCTCAAGCCGCGTTTACCTGCCTCCATTTTAGTGCATGAAAACAGCTATCAACCGCTGGATAAAGACGCTCTGGCGCAGTATGACGAGCAACTGGCGGAATATTATCTCACCCGTGGCAGCAATAATCGTCGGGATACCTGGAGCGACCATATTCGTCGGACAATCATTAAAGAAAGCCGTCCTTTTATTCTCGATTATTTACATAAACAAGGTTGGGCGACGCGCTAAAACCGTAACGCCGATGTATTATACGCGGGCTTTTGACCAGGTCTGACAGAGAGGTGCAGGGTGAAAATTGCCATATTGTCCCGGGATGGAACGCTCTATTCGTGTAAGCGGCTGCGTGAAGCTGCCATACAGCGTGGTCACCTGGTTGAAATTCTCGATCCGCTTTCTTGCTATATGAACATTAATCCTGCGGCGTCTTCTATTCATTATAAAGGCCGCAAGCTACCCCATTTTGACGCGGTGATCCCACGCATTGGCACCGCCATTACCTTTTATGGGACGGCGGCGCTACGCCAGTTCGAAATGCTGGGGAGCTATCCGTTGAATGAATCGGTCGCGATTGCCCGTGCGCGTGACAAATTGCGTTCCATGCAACTGTTAGCGCGACAGGGCATTGACCTGCCTGTAACAGGCATGGCGCATTCGCCGGATGATACCAGCGACTTAATCGAGATGGTCGGTGGTGCACCGCTGGTGGTCAAGTTGGTCGAAGGCACGCAGGGGATTGGAGTGGTGCTGGCGGAGACGCGTCAGGCAGCAGAAAGCGTAATTGACGCTTTTCGCGGTCTTAATGCGCATATTCTGGTGCAGGAATATATAAAAGAAGCAAAAGGCCGTGATATCCGTTGTCTGGTCGTTGGCGATGAAGTGGTCGCGGCAATTGAACGGCAGGCGAAAGAGGGCGATTTTCGCTCCAATTTGCATCGCGGTGGTGCGGCAAGCATTGCCAGTATTACCCCGCAGGAGCGTGAAATTGCCATAAAAGCCGCGCGAACGATGGCGCTGGATGTTGCTGGTGTGGATATTCTGCGTGCAAATCGCGGACCGTTAGTGATGGAGGTGAATGCGTCGCCCGGTCTGGAAGGAATAGAGAAAACCACCGGTATCGACATCGCGGGTAAAATGATCCGTTGGATTGAGCGCCACGCCACGGCAGAATATTGCTTAAAAACTGGTGGTTAGTCGCAATAACGTGACTGATCATGGTTTTGCCTGCGCTTTTTGCGTAAGCTGTGCCAGTCTTTTTATCGGAAGAGGTTGTACAAAATTATGACATCGCTGGTCGTTCCTGGTCTGGATACGTTGCGTCAATGGCTCGATGACCTGGGGATGAGTTTTTTTGAATGTGATAACTGTCAGGCGCTACATCTGCCGCATATGCAGAATTTCGACGGTGTCTTTGATGCCAAAATCGACCTGATTGATAACACGATCCTGTTTTCTGCCATGGCGGAAGTCAGACCTTCAGCCGTGTTGCCGCTGGCGGCGGATTTGTCGGCCATCAATGCCAGTTCGCTGACTGTGAAAGCATTTCTTGATATGCAGGATGATAATCTGCCAAAGCTGGTGGTTTGCCAGTCTTTATCCGTTATGCAGGGCGTAACCTATGAACAGTTTGCATGGTTCGTACGCCAGAGTGAAGAGCAGATTTCGATGGTCATCCTTGAAGCCAATGCCCATCAACTGCTGTTGCCGACTGACGATGAAGGGCAAAATAACGTTACCGAAAACTATTTCCTTCATTGATAACTCTTTTTGAGCACGCAGTCGCTGCCGCAGTGACTGCGCATTATAATATTTCCTGCTAAATTTAACCTTCCATTAAAGATTTTTTCACTTGTCTTGTGCCGAATTTGCTTTATCACATAGAGCAAATGCGCATAAAAATTTGTTAAATACTGTTTTTTAATTACAGCTATAGTTTCAAACCCTGGCTAAAGTTATTCTTGCAAGGCTTTTATATAGCGAGCAATGCTGGCCGGGAGAGAGTTCTCTTTTCTTGCGCCGCGCCGATAAAAAATATGCACGTTTATTGCATATCTTTCAGTGTGACAACTTTTGTTCGTTTGTTAACGAACTTTCAGAAGGAAAGAGATATGACCGCCTTAAATAAAAAATGGCTATCGGGTCTGGTTGCAGGTGCTCTGATGGCCGTCTCTGTCGGCACGCTCGCGGCTGAACAAAAAACACTCCACATCTATAACTGGTCTGATTATATCGCTCCAGATACAGTGGCAAATTTTGAAAAAGAGACGGGTATAAAAGTCGTCTACGATGTTTTCGATTCCAACGAAGTATTGGAAGGCAAGTTAATGGTGGGGAGCACCGGCTTTGATCTTGTCGTTCCATCAGCCAGTTTTCTTGAACGCCAGTTGACTGCTGGTGTATTCCAGCCGTTGGATAAAAGCAAATTGCCAGAATGGAAGAATCTCGATCCAGAACTGCTGAAGCTGGTGGCAAAACACGATCCCGACAATAAATTTGCCATGCCGTATATGTGGGCGACCACAGGAATTGGCTACAACGTCGATAAAGTCAAAGCGGTACTGGGCGAAAACGCGCCAGTCGATAGCTGGGACTTGATCCTCAAACCTGAAAATCTGGAAAAACTGAAAAGCTGCGGAGTCTCGTTCCTCGATGCGCCGGAAGAAGTGTTTGCCACCGTGCTGAATTATCTCGGCAAAGATCCCAACAGCACCAAAGCGGATGATTACACTGGCCCGGCAACCGATCTGCTGTTAAAGCTGCGTCCAAATATTCGTTATTTCCATTCATCTCAATACATTAACGATCTGGCAAACGGCGATATTTGCGTCGCTATTGGCTGGGCGGGTGATGTGTGGCAGGCGTCAAACCGCGCGAAGGAAGCGAAGAATGGCGTGAATGTCTCGTTCTCGATTCCAAAAGAAGGGGCGATGGCATTCTTTGATGTATTCGCCATGCCTGCGGATGCCAAAAATAAAGACGAAGCATATCAGTTCCTGAATTACCTGCTGCGTCCGGATGTCGTAGCGCATATCTCTGACCATGTGTTCTATGCTAACGCCAATAAAGCAGCCACGCCGCTGGTGAGTGCGGAAGTCCGTGATAACCCAGGAATTTACCCGCCTGCGGACGTTCGCGCCCAAATGTTCACACTACAAGTGCAGGATCCAAAAATCGATCGGGTGCGCACTCGCGCCTGGACCAAAGTGAAGAGCGGAAAATAATCTGCTGTTGTAGATGCCGGACGGGTGCACCACACCCGCCGGCAATTCGCACCATCATGGTGCGCTTGCACACATTCAATGCCGGAGAGCAGCCGTGAATGACGCTATCCCTCGCCCGCAGGCGAAAAGTCGTAAGTCGCTGACACCACTATTAGAAATCCGTAATTTGACCAAATCCTACGATGGTCAACATGCGGTCGATGATGTCAGTCTGACCATTTATAAAGGCGAAATCTTTGCGCTGCTGGGCGCATCCGGCTGTGGTAAATCCACGCTGCTACGTATGCTGGCAGGTTTTGAACAACCTTCTGCCGGGCAGATTATGCTTGATGGCGTCGACCTGTCACGGGTTCCTCCTTATCTACGCCCCATCAATATGATGTTTCAGTCTTACGCGTTGTTTCCCCATATGACCGTGGAACAGAACATCGCCTTTGGCCTGAAGCAGGACAAATTGCCAAAAGCGGAAATTGCCAGCCGGGTCAACGAGATGCTCGGGCTGGTACATATGCAGGAGTTCGCCAAACGCAAACCGCACCAGCTTTCCGGTGGCCAACGCCAGCGTGTGGCCCTGGCCCGAAGCCTTGCCAAGCGCCCGAAACTATTACTGCTCGATGAGCCGATGGGCGCGCTGGATAAAAAGCTGCGTGACCGGATGCAGCTTGAAGTGGTGGATATTCTGGAGCGTGTCGGCGTGACCTGCGTAATGGTTACTCACGATCAGGAAGAGGCGATGACCATGGCGGGGCGTATCGCCATTATGAATCGCGGGAAATTTGTTCAGATTGGCGAGCCGGAAGAGATTTACGAGCATCCGACTACCCGCTACAGCGCCGAGTTTATTGGTTCAGTCAACGTCTTTGAAGGGCTACTAAAAGAGCGTCAGGAAGACGGCCTGTTGCTCGATTCACCGGGGCTGGTCCATCCGCTGAAAGTCGATCCGCTGGCGTCAGTGGTCGATAACGTGCCGGTACATGTGGCGCTGCGACCGGAAAAAATCATGCTTTGCGAGGAGCCGCCCGCCAATGGTTGTAACTTCGCGGTGGGGGAGGTGATACACATTGCCTATCTCGGC
Source organism: Escherichia sp. E14V7 (assembly GCF_004212225.1). NCBI lineage: Bacteria > Pseudomonadati > Pseudomonadota > Gammaproteobacteria > Enterobacterales > Enterobacteriaceae > Escherichia > Escherichia sp. E14V7. The sequence goes on along the minus strand of NZ_RHJJ01000014.1, from coordinate 19,082 downwards.
GATCTTTCGGTGTATCACGTTCGTCTGAAAAGCGGGCAGATGATTAGCGCCCAGCTACAAAACGCGCATCGTCACCGCAAAGGGCTACCGACCTGGGGTGATGAAGTTCGTTTATGTTGGGAAGTGGACAGTTGTGTGGTGCTGACGGTTTAAGGAGCAAAGATGAGTACACTTGAACCTCCTGTCCAGCCGGGCGGGTTAAAACAGTGGCTTACGCAGTGGCAGATGAAGCACGGGCGCAAACTGGTCATTGCGTTGCCATATATCTGGTTGATCTTGCTGTTTCTGCTGCCATTTCTGATTGTCTTTAAAATAAGCCTGGCGGAGATGGCGCGCGCCATTCCACCTTATACCGAACTGATGGAGTGGGCTGACGGGCAACTGTCCATCACCCTTAATTTCGGTAATTTCCTGCAACTGACCGACGATCCGCTCTATTTCGATGCTTATCTCCAGTCGTTACAGGTGGCGGCGATTTCGACATTTTGCTGTTTACTGATCGGCTACCCGCTGGCGTGGGCGGTGGCGCACAGTAAACCCTCGACCCGCAATATCTTATTGCTGCTGGTGATCCTGCCGTCGTGGACCTCGTTTCTGATCCGCGTTTATGCCTGGATGGGAATATTAAAAAACAATGGCGTGCTGAATAACTTCCTGCTGTGGCTGGGCGTTATCGATCAACCGCTGACCATTCTGCATACCAACCTGGCGGTCTATATTGGCATTGTTTACGCCTATGTGCCGTTTATGGTGCTGCCGATCTACACCGCGTTGATTCGTATTGATTATTCGCTGGTGGAAGCGGCGCTGGATCTCGGTGCACGCCCGCTGAAAACGTTCTTTACTGTGATCGTGCCGCTGACTAAAGGTGGGATTATTGCCGGGTCGATGCTGGTGTTTATCCCGGCCGTGGGCGAGTTTGTGATCCCGGAACTGCTCGGCGGTCCGGATAGCATCATGATCGGGCGCGTGCTGTGGCAGGAGTTCTTCAATAACCGTGACTGGCCAGTAGCCTCTGCAGTGGCGATTATCATGTTGTTGTTGCTAATCGTGCCTATTATGTGGTTCCACAAGTATCAGCAAAAAAGTGTGGGAGAACACGGATGAATAATTTACCGGTCGTTCGTTCGCCCTGGCGGATTGTGATTTTGCTGCTGGGCTTCACCTTTCTTTATGCGCCAATGCTGATGCTGGTTATCTATTCATTTAACAGCTCGAAGCTGGTGACGGTGTGGGCGGGCTGGTCAACGCGTTGGTACGGTGAGTTATTGCGCGATGACGCAATGATGAGTGCAGTTGGTTTAAGTCTGACAATTGCGGCCTGTGCGGCGACGGCGGCGGCGATCCTCGGGACAATTGCGGCGGTGGTGCTGGTGCGCTTTGGCAGGTTTCGCGGATCAAATGGTTTTGCCTTTATGATCACCGCGCCGCTGGTAATGCCAGATGTGATCACGGGATTGTCGCTGTTATTGTTATTCGTCGCGCTTGCTCATGCCATTGGCTGGCCTGCGGACCGCGGTATGCTCACCATCTGGCTGGCGCATGTCACTTTCTGTACGGCTTATGTGGCAGTCGTTATTTCGTCGCGCCTGCGGGAACTTGATCGCTCGATAGAAGAAGCGGCGATGGATCTCGGTGCGATGCCGCTGAAAGTGTTTTTCGTCATTACGCTACCGATGATCATGCCCGCGATTATTTCTGGCTGGTTACTGGCTTTTACTTTGTCGCTTGATGATCTGGTGATTGCCAGCTTTGTTTCCGGCCCGGGAGCCACGACGTTACCGATGCTGGTCTTCTCCAGCGTGCGGATGGGGGTGAATCCAGAAATTAACACACTTGCAACGTTAATTCTCGGTGCGGTCGGAATTGTCGGATTTATCGCCTGGTATCTGATGGCGCGTGCAGAAAAGCAGCGGATACGTGATATCCAGCGTGCAAGACGTGGCTGAAGACACTAAAATTTGCCAACCTGGCTACATAATGCCGCGCATGTCGCGGCATTGTTTTCATGGAAGACGAACCGTTGGGATTTTTTAAGAAAACATCTTCATCACATGCTCGCCTGAATGTGCCTGCGCTGGTGCAGGTGGCGGCGCTCGCCATTATTATGATCCGTGGCCTCGACGTGTTGATGATTTTCAATACATTAGGCGTGCGCGGTATTGGCGAGTTCATTCATCGCAGCGTACAAACCTGGAGTTTAACGCTGGTCTTTTTAAGCAGTCTGGCGCTGGTTTTTATTGAGATCTGGTGTGCGTTTTCGCTGGTGAAAGGGCGTCGCTGGGCGCGCTGGCTGTATCTGCTGACACAAATCACGGCCGCCAGTTATTTGTGGGCTGCTTCGCTGGGTTATGGTTATCCGGAGTTGTTCAGCATTCCCGGTGAATCAAAACGTGAAATCTTCCATAGCCTGATGCTGCAGAAGTTGCCGGATATGCTCATCCTGATGCTGCTGTTCGTTCCCTCGACCAGTCGGCGGTTCTTCCAGTTGCAATAATGTGTATAATCGTCGCCCCTGATGATGTGAAGGTCAATGTATGCAGTGCGCACTTTACGACGCGGGTCGCTGTCGTTCCTGTCAGTGGATAACGCAGCCGATTCCACAGCAACTCTCCGCTAAAACCGCCGATCTTAAGAATCTGCTGGCCGATTTTCCGGTTGAGGAATGGTGCGCGCCGATGTCTGGCCCGGAACAAGGGTTTCGTAATAAAGCCAAAATGGTGGTGAGTGGCAGCGTTGAAAAACCACTGCTCGGAATGCTGCATCGCGACGGCACGCCGGAAGATCTTTGCGATTGCCCGCTTTATCCTGCCTCATTTGCGCCCGTTTTTGCGGTGCTAAAACCGTTTATCGCCCGTGCGGGGTTAACGCCCTACAACGTGGCGCGTAAGCGTGGCGAACTGAAATACATTCTGCTGACCGAAAGCCAGAGTGATGGCGGCATGATGCTGCGCTTTGTACTGCGTTCTGAAACCAAACTGGCACAACTGCGTAAGGCATTGCCGTGGTTACAGGCACAATTGCCGCAGCTGAAAGTCATTACCGTCAATATTCAGCCGGTACATATGGCGATTATGGAAGGGGAGACGGAGATCTACCTGACGGAACAACAGTCGCTGGCAGAGCGTTTTAACGATGTGCCGCTGTGGATCCGCCCGCAAAGTTTCTTCCAGACTAATCCGGCGGTCGCCAGCCAGCTGTATGCCACCGCGCGCGACTGGGTACGGCAGCTGCCGGTCAAACATATGTGGGATCTGTTCTGCGGCGTGGGGGGCTTTGGTTTACACTGCGCGACGGCTGACATGCAGTTAACCGGGATCGAAATTGCGCCAGAAGCCATTGCCTGTGCGAAGCAGTCAGCCGCTGAACTGGGCTTAACGCGTCTGCAATTTCAGGCGCTGGACTCCACTCAGTTTGCCACCACTCAGGGGGAGGTGCCGGAGCTGGTGCTGGTTAACCCGCCGCGCCGCGGCATTGGTAAACCGCTGTGTGATTATCTCGCAACGATGGCACCGCGTTTTATTATCTATTCCAGCTGTAACGCTCAAACGATGGCGAAAGATATCCGCGAACTGCCTGGTTATCGCATTGAACGGGTACAGCTTTTTGATATGTTCCCGCACACCGCGCACTATGAAGTGCTGACGCTGCTGGTGAAACAATAAAAAAGCCGCGGCTGCGGCTTCAGATTGCTGATCAGGTGCGCTTTGTTCATGCCGGATGCGGCGTAAACGCCTTATCCGGCCTACAAAATCATGCTAAATCAATACATTGCAGAGTTGATGTGGGCCGGATAAGCGTAGCGCATCAGGCAATCTTACTTTTGTCATCAGTCTCAATTACTGTGGGAACCACTGGTCATTGATTTTCTGATACGTGCCGTCAGCTTTAATTGCTGCCAGCGCGTTATTCAGTTTTTCCAGCAGAGCTTTGTTATCAGGACGTACAGCGATACCCAGGCCGGTGCCGAAGTACTGCGGATCGGTCACTTTTTCAGTAGCAACGCCCAGTTGCGGATTGGTTTTCAGCCATTCGTTCACCACCGCGGTGTCACCAAATACCCCATCAATACGGCCATTTTTCAGATCGATAAAGGCATTCTGATAACTGTCATAGGAGACAGTTTTCACTTCCGGGTGCTGATCCTGAATATATTTCTGGTGCGTGGTGCCGTTTTCCATCCCAATACGTTTACCTTTCAGATCGGCAAACGTTTTGTAGGTATCTTTTTTGGCAATTACGACGGCTGAGTTTTCATAGTAGGGCGTGGTAAACGATACCTGCTTGCTACGCTCTGGCGTGATATCCATACCGGAGATAACGGCGTCATATTTTCTGAATTTCAGCGACGGGATCAGGCTGTCGAACGCGTGATTAGTAAAAGTACATTCTGCCTGCATTTGTTTGCACAAGGCTTTTGCCAGGTCGATATCAAAGCCGACAATCTGGTTATTGGCATCCATCGACTCGAACGGAGGATAGGTCGCTGATACGCCAAAATTGATTTTCTCCGCGGCAGAAGCGCCGAAAGTAAAGGAAGCAAGTAAAGCGGCAAGAACTAACTTTTTCATGATGGAACTCCCGTCTGTCAATCTTATGATTTTTGGCCGTATCTGCGGCATGGGATAACAATGCCATTAAGTGAATTTATATGCAATAAATATGATTAAATAATTTGCATAGAATAAAAAAAGACGGACAACTTAGTGGGTTGCCCGTCTTCATTATAAGGATTTATGCAGTATGTGGGTTCTGTGCAGGTGTCTGATGCGACGCTGGCGCGTCTTATCAGACCTACAAAACCGTACGCAGCTACATTAATTCCGTCGCTCAAACGCCAGCGCTTTGCGCTCTATCAAACGCATCATCAGCGTCAGCAGGCCGTTAACGATCAGGTAAATAATCCCCGCCGCGCCAAATACCATCACATCGTAGGTGCGTCCGTACAGCAACTGGCTGTAACCCATCACTTCCATCAACGTAATGGTGTATGCCAGAGAGGTACTTTTGAACACCAGCACCACTTCGTTGGAATACGAAGAGAGCGAGCGTTTAAAGGCATACGGCAGCAGGATCGCCAGCGTGTCTTTTTTGCTCATTCCCAGAGCGCTACAGGACTGCCATTGACCTTCCGGGATCGCGCGGATCGCGCCGTAAAACAGTTGCGTGGTATACGCCGCACTGTTCAGCGACAACGCAATCAGCGCACATAACCACGGTTCTGACAACAAATGCCACAGTGCCGGATACTCCTGCAACGTCGGGAACTGGCCCGGTCCGTAATAAATCAGGAAGATCTGCACCAACAGCGGCGTACCAGTAAACAGCGTGATATAACCTCGCACCAGCCACACCAGCACCGGCGTTTTCAGCGTCAGGATAATGGTAAAAATCAACGCCAGAATCAGCGCCACAATCAGCGAGGCAACGGTTAGCGTCAGGCTGGTGTGCAGCCCTTTCATCAGTTCGGGTAAATACTCAAACATTAGCTGGGCCTCCGCTCAAAACGTGTCGCGCGCAGGTCAATGCGTTTGAGAATGTACTGACTCAATAGAGTAATCACCAGGTAAATCGCCGCCGCCACAATGTACCAGGTAAATGGTTCCTGGGTACGGGTAGCGATGCTTTTGGTTTGTAGCATTAAATCATTCACACTAATCAAACTGACCAGCGCGGTATCTTTCAGCAGCACCAGCCACTGGTTACCGAGGCCAGGCAACGCATGACGCCACATCTGCGGCATCACCAGGCGGAAAAAAATAGCCGATTTCGACAGCCCCAGCGCCTGACCGGATTCCCACTGGCCAACCGGCACCGCTTTTAATGCACCGCGCAGCGTTTGCGAGGCATAGGCGGCATACAGCAGCGACAGAGCGATGACACCACAAAGGAACGGGCTCACGTCGAAGTTCTCGATGTCCATCTGCACCGGGATCTGTACGATCCCAAGATTGATGGTGAAGCCATCCGAAAGCGTCAGCAGCAGCTGTGAGGAGCCAAAATAGATAAACAGCACCACCAGAATTTCTGGCAGGCCGCGCAGAACCGTCACTAGCGCTGAACCTGCCCACGCGACAGGACGCCATTTTGCCGACTCCCATACCGCAAAGAACATCGCCAGCGCCAGTCCGACAATCAATGCACAAACGGCAAGGCCGACGGTCATCCCGGCGGCGCTTGCTAAAGGGAAAAATTCATTCATCAGGAATTACTTCTGGAACCATTTGTTGTAGATGGTTTCGTAAGTGCCATCTTTCTTCACTTTTTCCAGCGCAGTGTTGAATTTCTGCTGCAGTTCAGTGTTGCCCTGACGTACCGCAATGCCGAGGCCAGTGCCGAAGTAATCTTTGTCGGTCACTTTGTCGCCCACTGCCGCCAGTTTCGGGTTATCTTTCAGCCATTCGGTGACCACAGCGGTGTCACCGAATACGCCGTCGATACGACCGTTTTGCAGATCCAGTTTTGCGTTCTGGTAGCTGTCATACGGCACGGTAGTGATTTCCGGATGCTTATCCATAATGAACTTCTGGTGCGTCGTCCCGTTCTGAACGCCGACTTTTTTGCCTTTCAGCTGATCAACGCTGGTGTATTTACCCTGCTGACCCACAAACAGTGCGGAGTTGTCATAGTACGGGGTGGTAAACAGCACCTGCTTTTCACGCTCCGGGGTGATATCCATGCCCGCCATCACCGCTTCTACGCGACGGAATTTCAAGCTTGGGATCAGGCTGTCAAACGCCTGGTTAGAGAAAGTGCAGGTTGCATCAATCTCTTTACACAGCGCCTGTGCCAGGTCGACGTCAAAACCGACGATCTGGTTATTCGCATCCATCGATTCAAACGGAGGATAAGAGGCTTCGGTAGCAAAACGAATGGTTTCGGCAGCTGTAGCGGAAAGACTAAAACCTGCAATTAGCGCGGCAATCAGAACTTTTTTCATTGTTGTTATCCCGAATCTTAGTGAGAGAGATAGTTTTTAAATGCTTCGGTTTGCGGCTCGGTAAAGCAGCTCGCGTCGCCTTGTTCTACGATGTGACCGTTTTCCATATACACCACACGGCTGGCGGTTTTACGCGCCACTTCAACTTCGTGGGTGACGATCACCTGGGTAATATTCGTTTCCGCCAGCTCACGAATAATGCTGACGATTTGTGCGGTAATTTCCGGATCCAGCGCGGCGGTCGGTTCATCAAACAGCAGTACCTGCGGTTCCATCATCAGCGCGCGGGCGATAGCGACACGTTGCTGCTGACCACCAGAAAGGTGCAGCGGGTAACGATCGCTATAAGGTTTGAGACGCAGACGTTCCAGCAGTTTTTCTGCACGGGCCAGTGCCTGATCTTTACTCAACCCCAGCACGCGGCAGGGCGCTTCAATCAGGTTTTGCTGTACCGTCAGATGCGGCCATAGATTGTATTGCTGAAACACCATCCCGACGTTACGACGCAGCTCGCGGATCGCTTTGTCAGATGGCGTTTTAGTGAAATCGAAATGGTTGCCTGCGATGTTGAGCGTACCGGAGCGCGGCATCTCTAGCAGATTGAGTACACGCAGCAGCGAGCTTTTCCCCGCGCCGCTGGGGCCAAGTAACACCAGCGTTTCGCCTTGCGGACAATCCAGCGTGATATCGAACAGCGCCTGATGCGCGCCGTAGAAGCAATTAATGCCGTTTAATTGAATACTCATTGACACTCGTATACTGGCAGTCGGATAGCTATTGAAGTCGAAGATAGTACCTTTGACAGAATAATTATGCAATATTTCTGCTTTAAAAGTTAAAAGCAAAGCGCATTATTCAATAAACATAGCACAAAATAACGGCGGCGAAGGGCGGCGAGCATAAATGTCGGCATTCTTCACAGAATGCCAGACAATTTATGGGGGTTATCGTTTAATCAGGGTTTTAGCGGTTCTCTACGGACTGGCGCAGAGTGCCGGCAGGAGCGTGTACGCTGCCACCTAAATAGCGCACATCGTCGATCACCCAACACTGTCCTTCCTGAATCATCAACACTTCATCCTGCCAGCTCTGGTCGCCTTGTTTCAGATTCACCCGCAGCGGAATATTGCGCGCATCGCGATTTGGGATGGTCGAGGCGCTGGCAACTTGTGCGCTGTCAGGCAAAGTGGTGCGACTGGAGAACGGATCGCTGCTTAATAATTCGCGATGGCTGTTATCGCGGCTGGCATTGCTCAGTAGAGTTGCCAGTTTGTCACTTAAATATGGACGCAGAGCGGTAATGTCGTTACTGCGGTGCGAAATGCGGTAGTCATAAAACTGCTGGGCCACGCTGTCAGGTCCGCCCTGAACGCAAGATCCCGTACGGGGGCCATTATCTTTATAGGCAGGCGTGACGGTGGTACAAGCACTGAGTAACAGTGCGCAAGGGATAAGCATAGTCAATTTGCTGTAGCGCATAATGATTTCCTTATAAGCGAACACCTTGAAAGCGTTCTACGATAATAATGATATCCTTTCAATAATAGCGTATCAGTCCGATAATGCTTTGAAGATCGAAGGCTTAGCAAACAAGGAGATCGATCATGCAATTTTCCACAACCCCAACACTTGAAGGCCAGACCATCGTTGAATATTGCGGCGTGGTGACTGGCGAAGCGATTTTAGGCGCTAACATTTTTCGCGATTTCTTTGCGGGTATCCGCGATATCGTTGGCGGACGTTCCGGTGCGTATGAAAAAGAACTGCGTAAAGCGCGGGAGATAGCCTTTGAGGAACTTGGTGAGCAGGCGCGAGCGCTGGGGGCTGACGCCGTGGTCGGCATTGATATCGACTACGAAACGGTCGGGCAAAACGGCAGTATGCTGATGGTTAGCGTCAGCGGAACGGCGGTGAAAACGCGTCGATGAGAAGAGTCTTCTGGCTGGTCGCTGCCGCTCTGTTGCTGGCAGGGTGTGCAGGCGAAAAAGGCATTGTCGAGAAAAAGGGATATCAGCTTGATACCCGACGCCAGGCGCAGGCGGCGTATCCGCGCATTAAAGTGCTGGTGATCCACTACACGGCAGAGGACTTTGATACGTCACTGGCGACACTGACCGATAAGCACGTAAGTTCGCATTATCTGGTTCCTGCCGAGCCACCACTTTACAACGGCAAGCCGCGTATCTGGCAACTGGTACCGGAACAGGAACTGGCCTGGCATGCGGGGATTAGCGCCTGGCGCGGGGCAACGCGCCTTAACGACACCTCTATTGGTATTGAGCTGGAAAATCGTGGCTGGAAAACATCAGCGGGGGTGAAATATTTTGCGCCATTTGAACCGACACAAATTCAGGCGCTTATTCCACTGGCGAAGGATATTATCGCCCGCTATCACATCAAACCGGAAAACGTAGTGGCTCATGCAGATATTGCGCCGCAGCGCAAAGATGATCCCGGGCCATTATTTCCGTGGCAGCAACTGGCACAAGAGGGGATTGGTGCCTGGCCTGATGCACAGCGGGTGAACTTTTATCTTGCCGGGCGCGCGCCGCACACACCGGTAGATACCGCCTCATTGCTGGAACTGTTGGCCCGTTACGGCTATGACGTGAAACCAGAAATGACTCCTGGCGAACAGCAACGAGTGATTATGGCGTTCCAGATGCACTTCCGCCCGACGTTATATAACGGCGAAGCGGATGCAGAAACTCTGGCAATTGCACAAGCGTTGCTGGAGAAATACGGTCAGGATTAGCGCGGCAGTTTTCCGTGGTCGCGTAACCAGGCGGCAGTTTTCTCGATCCCTTCATCCAGCGTGATGACAGGCTGATAACCTAACTCTTCCTGTGCACGCGTAATATCCAGCGTAAAGTCAAAATTCAACTTAGAGACGCCGTAGTGGGTTAGCGGCGGCTCTTTCGCTGACTTGCGGCCTAAACGCTCCATGCTGCGGGCGATCATATCCAGCATCGGGTAGGGAATTGAACGAATACGGCAATCAATATTCAGTTCGTCGATGAGCTTCTGCACGATGCTGCGCAGTGTACGATGCTCACCATTGGTAATGTTGTATGCCCTGCCGGACGGCAGTTTGTCGCAGTTTTCCTGGCTCGCCAGCCACATGGCATGCACGGCATTTTCGTAGTAGGTCATATCGACCAGCGCACTGCCGCCGTGCGGTAACAGAATGCTGCCGTAGTGGTGCATCATATGCGCCAGGCGGGGGATGAACACTTTATCGTGCGGTCCGAACAGACTCTGTGGGCGCAGAATAGTAAAGCGCGTTTGTGGATTCGCCTGCGAAAGCATATTAATCACTTCTTCGCTGGCAGCTTTGCTGCGGGCAAACTCGTTAGCGAAGCGGTGAGGGCGAAAATCTTCTTTAATATCGCGATGATGGTGATAATCGAAGTACAGGGAGGGGGAAGAGATATGAATAAAGTTACGCACTCCCCAGGCAACAGCCCATTCGCCCAGGCGACGCGTAGCGCGAACGTTGGCCAGGTCGAAAGCCTGCTGCGTTCCCCACGGCGAAGTAAAGCTGGAGCAGTGCCACAGCGTATCTATGCCTGCGAGCATCACTTTAGCCTGCGATGAGACAAGTTCGGTCAGATCCGCCCGGACAAACTCTGCGCCCAGTTTTTCCAGCAATTTGCCCATCGCTTCGTTGCGACCGGTCGCTCTCACGCTGATGCCTTTCTGGCATAAAAATTCAACCGCGTTTCGACCTAAGCCGCTGGTAGCGCCGGTAACCAGTACCTTCATATCATTCCACTGTTGTTGATAAGTCGACGTGCGCATTCTTTCGTGATTTCCCCCTTGATGCAATGGGAAACATGAAAGAATCACGCAGGTTTTTTTCGATTAATCTGTGATTTGTTCTGCAAGTCTGGCGATTCGTTTTGCCATGCCGCGAAAAATAAACAGATGTGCAGGGATCATGAAAAGCCAGTAAAACAGGCCTGGCATGCCGTGCGGATGCCAGAAAGCGCGAACGTCTATGGTGCGGTAGTTGCCTTTATCCTCCAGCGTAAAACAAAGCCGCCCCAGTCCTGGTGCTTTCATACCAAATAACAACGTAAGTTGTTTTTCCGCTTCAACGACAATCACTTTCCAGCTATCTACCGCATCGCCCGTCTGCAAATATTCCCGCTCAGGGCGACCTTTCGCCAGTTTATGACCGATCGCGCGGTCCATCAGCGCACGGAGCTGCCACAAAATATTGCCAAAGAAATAACGTTCTTTACCGCCGATTTGATTGACTACCCGCCATAGCGCCTGAAGGCTGGCAGACGTTTTAACCGTAAAACCGGCTTGTTTAGCGAAGTAACCGTATTCTGGTCGCCAGCGAGCAAAAGCCTGCGCGTCATATCCCCAGTCGCTGGAGTTGACCAGTTTTTCTTCCTCTTTCAATGTGCGACGTACCGCATCATCGAAAGCGATCAGCGGTTGTGGAATGAGTGCACGTAACGCGGTGTCATCTGCCAGCAGATCGTGTTTCAGCCCCTGAATCAACGCTTTGGCGGTGGTGGGCGGTACGGAAGTAATCACATTGAGAAACCACACCGAAATCCAGCGGGTCGGAAAGGGGATGGGGATCAACCAGCGGCGCTTACCGCTTACGGTCATAAAATGTTCAAATTGTTGTTGATAACTGAGCACCTCTGGCCCAGCGGCTTCGAAGACCCGATGTTCGCAGGCCGGATGATCTAACAGCGCCACCAGATAGTGCAGCAGGTTTTCCAGCGCAATAGGCGTGGTGCGTGAACGGACCCAGCGTGGTGGTGTTAACACTGGCAGGTTGTAAACCATATCGCGCATCACTTCGAACGCTGCAGAACCTGCACCAACGATAATTCCGGCCCGCAGTTCGGTCACTGGTACATTCGCTTCACGAAGAATGTCCGCCGTGGCCTGACGAGCACGCAGATGGTCCGACTGCTCATGTGGTGGAGCCTGCAACGAACTGAGAAAGATGACTTGCTTAACTGGCACTTCGCGTAGCGCATCGCGGACGTTGAGAGCCACCTGGCGCTCCTGAGCGATAAAATCGCCGCCTTCGCCCATGCTATGCACCAGAAAATAGACCGTATCGATATCCTGCAACAGGGCCGGAAGATTATCCGGCCAGCTGAGATCGATTTTATGGCAACTGACGTTTGCCAGTTGCAGCTTTGCAAGCCTGTCGACATGACGTGCCGCCGCCAGGATCTGATGCCCTTGCTGGCTGAGTGTGCGCACCAGATGCTGACCAATGTAGCCACTGGCACCGAGAACTAAAATGCGTTGCGGCACGTCTCTCTCCTTAACGCGCCAGGAATGCGCGCCAGTGGGCGGCGACTTCCGCCAGCTGAGCGCGCGAGACGTCAAGATGGGTCACCAGGCGGACAATCGGCGAGGCGTTAATCAGCACGTTTCTCGCTTTCATGTATTCGCCTAACGCGGTAGCATTTTCTTCCCCGACGCGAACAAACAGCATATTGGTGTCCTGACGCATCACATCCGCGCCTGCTTCACGCAGCTGCTCCGCCATCCAGGCGGCGTTATCGTGGTCTTCCTGCAAGCGTGCGACGTTATTTTTCAGCGCATACATCCCGGCGGCTGCCAGAATCCCGGACTGGCGCATCCCGCCGCCGGTCATTTTCCGCCAGCGGATGGCATGTTTAATGTAGTCACGGTTACCGACCAGTAACGAACCGACTGGCGTACCAAGACCTTTCGACAGACAAATGGTGAACGAATCACAATATTGCGTGATCTCTTTTAGTTCGCAGCCATAAGCCACGATGGCGTTAAAGATGCGCGCACCGTCAACATGCAGCGCCAGATTGCGCTCACGGGTAAATTCCCATGCTTCTTTCAGGTATTCACGCGGCAGCACTTTGCCGTTGTGGGTGTTTTCGAGACTGAGCAATTTGGTGCGGGCGAAGTGAATATCGTCGGGTTTGATTTTCATCGCCACTTTATCCAGCGGTAACGTGCCGTTGGCGTCAGCATCGATGGGTTGCGGTTGAATACTGCCCAGCACTGCTGCGCCACCGGCTTCAAACAGATAGTTATGTGCGGCCTGACCGACAATATACTCTTCGCCGCGTTCGCAGTGACTGAGCAGAGCGACCAGGTTGGCCTGAGTGCCGGTAGGCAGAAAAATGGCGGCTTCTTTACCGGAAAGCTCTGCCGCATAGTCCTGCAGAGCATTAACGGTAGGGTCGTCTCCGTAAACGTCGTCCCCAACCGGGGCGGCCATCATCGCTTCGAGCATGGCGCGGCTCGGTCGGGTAACGGTATCACTGCGTAAATCAATCATGGCATGTCCTTATTATGACGGGAAATGCCACCCTTTTTACCTTAGCCAGTTTGTTTTCGCCAGTTCGATTACTTCATCGCCGCGTCCACTGATGATTGCGCGCAGCATATACAGACTAAAACCTTTTGCCTGTTCGAGTTTGATCTGCGGCGGAATGGCTAATTCTTCTTTGGCAACCACCACATCCACCAGCACCGGACCGTCGATGGAGAAAGCGCGTTGCAGGGCTTCATCGACTTCAGCGGCTTTTTCCACGCGAATACCCGTAATGCCGCACGCTTCGGCAATGCGGGCAAAGTTGGTGTCGTGTAGTTCGGTGCCGTCAGTCAAATAGCCACCAGCTTTCATCTCCATCGCCACAAAGCCCAGTACGCTGTTGTTAAAGACGATAATTTTCACTGGTAGCTTCATTTGCACTACTGAGAGGAAATCGCCCATCAACATGCTAAAACCGCCATCGCCGCACATGGCGACCACCTGGCGTTCTGGCTCGCTTGCCTGCGCGCCCAGCGCCTGCGGCATGGCGTTAGCCATCGAACCGTGGTTAAACGAACCTAACAGGCGACGCTTGCCGTTCATTTTCAGATAACGTGCCGCCCATACCGTAGGTGTGCCAACGTCACAGGTAAAGATGGCGTCATCGGCGGCAAAGTGACTAATTTGCTGCGCCAGATATTGCGGGTGAATGGCTTTCTCGCTCGGTTTAGCTAAATCGTCCAGCCCTTTACGGGCATCGCGGTAATCTTCCAGCGCTTTATCCAGAAACTTGCGATCGGTTTTTTCTTCCACCAGTGGCAGCAATGCGCGCAGGGTTGATTTGATATCGCCGACCAGCGCCATATCTACCTTGCTATGCGCGCCGATGCTGGCTGGGTTGATATCAATCTGAATAATTTTGGCATCGGTCGGGTAGAAGGCGCGGTAGGGAAATTGTGTGCCGAGCAGCACTAAGGTGTCGGCATTCATCATAGTGTGAAAACCTGACGAGAAGCCGATTAATCCCGTCATTCCGACATCATACGGATTATCGTATTCGACATGTTCTTTACCGCGCAGGGCATGAATAATAGGCGCTTTAATTTTCCCGGCAAACTCAACTAACTCTTTATGCGCCCCCGCGCAGCCGCTGCCACACATCAGGGCGATATTGCTGGAATAACGCAGCAGTTGCGCCAGTTTGCGTAACTCTTCTTCTTCCGGTGTTATGACTGGCTGTGGCGCATGATACCAGTGCGTGGTCGCCCCTTCTGGTGCAGGTTTTAGCGCCACGTCGCCCGGTAACACGACAACGGAAACGCCACGGTTAAGCACCGCTTTGCGCATGGCAATCGCCAGCACTTGTGGGATCTGCTCCGGGCTGGAAACCAGCTCGCAATAGTGACTACATTCGCGGAATAACTCTTGCGGGTGGGTTTCCTGGAAATAGCCGCTGCCAATTTCGCTGGAAGGGATATGGGCGGCAATCGCCAGTACCGGAACGTGATTACGGTGGCAATCGAACAGGCCGTTGATTAAGTGCAGGTTGCCGGGGCCGCACGATCCGGCACAGACCGCCAGTTCTCCTGAAAGTTGTGCTTCAGCGCCAGCGGCAAAGGCAGCCACTTCTTCATGGCGGGTAGGCATCCACTCGATAGTGCCCATGCGATTAAGACTGTCACTAAGACCGTTCAGAGAGTCGCCCGTGACTCCCCAGATGCGTTTTACGCCTGCTGATTCGAGTGTTTTGGCGATATAAGCTGCAACCGTTTGTTTCATGGTTTTCCGTCTCCTGAATGTGATAACGGTAACAAGTTTAGTTCATCTGACGGAGGGGGAAGGGATGGGAGAAAAAGGAGGCACTAACGGTTAAACAGCCCGATGACAGGAATATCATCGGGCATAAGGTGATTACGCGAGAACCAAATCCCCCTGCGGATGGCAGGAGCAGGCCAGTACGTAACCTTCAGCGATTTCGGCGTCGGTCAGCGTCATTGTGCTGCTCACCGTATATTCACCGGAAACCACTTTTGTCTTACAGCAGCCGCAAACACCCGCGCGGCAGGCGGCGACAACCGGAACGTTATTGCTTTCCAGCGCCTCCAGCAGCGTGGTGCCAACCGGAGCGTAAAATTCTTGCACCGGTTGCAGTTTGGTGAATTTCAGACCGCTGGTCGCCGCTTCCGCCACTGGCGTAAAGAATTTCTCTTTAAAGAAACGCGTCACGCCGAGCGCCTTCACTTCCTGTTCCACCCAATCCATATACGGTGCCGGACCACAAGTCATCACGGTACGTGAGGCTAAATCAGGAACGCTTGCCAGCAGTTCACGAGTCAGGCGTCCGGCAACGAACCCCTCGGTAACGTTATTTTCCGCCACCAGTGTTACCGGATAATGACGCCACTCATCGGCGAAAATTACATCCTGCGGCGTACGCACGTTGTAGATCACCTGCACATCGGCCTGCGGACGGTTCTTCGCCAGCCAGCGACGCATCGACATAATCGGTGTGACGCCGCAGCCTGCCGCCAGCAACAGGAATTTATCTTCTGCTTTATCGTCGCAGGTAAATTCCCCCATCGCGTCCGAAAGCCAGAGATAGTCACCGCGTTTTACATCGCGGGTCAGCCACTGGGAGCCGACACCGTCATCAATCCGCCGCACGGTCAGGGTGATATATTCACTCACGCCTGGCGTGGAGGAAATGGTGTATGCACGCAGCGTTTCCGCTGAGTTTCGCACGCTGACCAGTGCATATTGCCCGGCGCGATATGGGTAGTAATCGTGGCAAATCAGGGAAATCGTCCACACATCCGGCGTTTCTTGCGTAATGTGATGAACCTGCATCCGCCACGGGCATTGATTCGTTGGCATCGTCATCGACAAACTCCTTACGCGCTCAACAGTTGCTTCATGTCTTCTTCAACAGTGGTGATAGAACGCAGGCCGAATTTCTCGTTCAGCACCGCCAGCAGGTCTGGTGTCAGGAAACCAGGTGCAGTCGGGCCGGTGACGATATTTTTCACACCCAGAGAAAGCAGCGTCAGCAGAATGACAATCGCTTTCTGTTCAAACCAGGAGAGCACCAGCGACAGCGGCAGATCGTTGACACCGCAGCCCAGTTTTTCTGCCAGCGTTACCGCCAGAATAATTGCTGAGTAAGCATCGTTACACTGACCAGCATCCACCAGACGCGGCAGACCTTCGATATCGCCAAACTCAAGTTTGTTAAAGCGATATTTACCACAGGCGAGAGTCAGGATCAGGCAGTCATCCGGCACGCTGGTGGCGAAATCGGTGAAGTAGTGACGTTCGCCGCGTGCGCCGTCACAGCCACCAAGCAGGAAGATATGACGCAGTTTTTCACGGCTCACCAGATCAATCAACGTATCGGCTGCGCCAAGCAGCGTCTGGCGACCAAAGCCCACGGTGATCAGGTGCGGAATTTCGCTATACGGGAAGCCCGCCATTTGTTGCGCCTGGGCAATGACCGCAGAGAAATCTTCGCCATCCAGATGACGCACACCCGGCCAGCCAACGATGCTGCGGGTCCAGATACGATCGTCATAAGCGCCTACGGTTGGGTCGATGATGCAGTTAGAGGTCATCACGATGGGGCCAGGGAAACGAGCGAACTCCACTTGCTGATTCTGCCAGCCGCTGCCGTAGTTACCGACCAGATGCTTGAATTTACGCAACTCCGGGTAGCCGTGGGCAGGCAGCATTTCGCCGTGGGTGTAGACATTAACGCCCGTGCCTTCGGTCTGTTCCAGCAGGTTGTAGAGATCTTTGAGATCGTGACCGGAAATCAGAATGCATTTACCCGCCGTCGCTTTGACGTTGACCTGGGTTGGCGTCGGGTGACCGTATTTACCGGTTTCGCCTGCATCCAGAATGCTCATCACTTTGAAGTTCATCTGGCCGATTTCCATTGAACACTCAAGAAGCGCGTTCATATCGGCAGGCCAGGTCCCCAGCCACGCCATGATTTTATGGTACTGGGCGTAAATATCGTTGTCGTATTGACCGAGAACGTGGGCGTGTTCCATATAGGCCGCTGCACCTTTCAGGCCATACAGGCACAGCAGACGCAGGCCGAGAATGTTTTCGCCAATCTCGGCTTTATCTTTGTTAGGGGTAAATTCTGCTGCCTGACGTTGCAGTTCGCCGAGATCGTCGCTCACCAGTTGCAGGTCAGCCATCGGGTTATCGACGCGGGCGTTGGCATCTACAGCCAGGCATTGTGCTTTCAGCGCCTCGCGCAGGGCAATCGCTTCACGAGCGTAGCCGACAATACGCGGAGAATCGAAGTTAACGTTGGTCAGGGTTGAGAAAAATGCCCGAGGCGCGAAGCTGTCTACATCGTGGTTGATGATGCCGTATTCACGCGCTTTTACAGCCCAGGCAGAAAGCCCTTGCAGCGCCGTGATGAGTAAATCCTGAAGGTCAGAGGTTTCCGCCGTTTTACCACACATCCCCTGCGCGTATGAGCAGCCGTTTCCTGCCGGAGTACGGATAGTTTGTTCACATTGCACACAAAACATGATCACACCTTTTAAAGTTATATTTAATATACATGTTTAAGGTTAAGACGCTTAACGCGGGGATAAAAGGGATTTTTCATGCAACTTTAAGGGAGATTGATTTAGCGCAATTTTGGCGGCAGGGATCTACCGCCAGAGAGGTATTATGCGGAGAAAAAGGCGATGAGGATCGGCACTAACAGGCTGAGAATAAAACCGTGAACAATCGCTGCCGGGACCATATCCAGCCCACCTGTACGCTGAAGAACGGGCAGGGTGAAATCCATTGATGTGGCACCGCATAAGCCCAGTGCAGTAGAGCGGCTACGGCGAATCAGGCCAGGGATCAACATAATGGCGATCAACTCACGCGCTAAATCATTGAAGAACGCCGCGCTCCCGATTACCGGACCAAAAGATTCGGTCAACAAAATACCGGAAAGAGAATACCAGCCGAAACCGGAGGCCATTGCCAGCGCGGTATTGATGGGGAGATCAAGAATAAAGGCGTTAATTAAACCGCCAATTAATGAACTGGCAACCACCACCACGGCGACAATCATTCCCCGGCGATTAAGGACAATCTGCTTTAAGGTCATGCCATTATTGCGCAACTGAATACCGACGAGGAAAAGTAACAGAATTAACGTGTATTCGCTGGCTTCGGTAGCGTGCTGTAAAAAACCTAATCCGCTAAAGCCAATAGCAAAACCAATCACCACGACGCCACACAGTTTCAGCGATTCCAGTGCCATCGCAATACGCGACGGCAATTTCTCTTGCTGGTGGCTACTGCGCCACGGCAAACCGCGTTCCAGCCACAGCAAGGCGACAATATTGCACAGTAAAATAATGGTAATACTGACAGCGGAATAATGCAGAATCGCCAACAGGTTACTGGCGAGATTATCGAGAAACGCCAGACTGATACCCATAAAAAAGAGAATGAGATAGACCATCCAGCTTAATAGCTGATTAATGCGTTTTAACGCAGCTTTTTGGCGAAGCGGAATGAGGTAACCCACAATCAGGGGAACCAGAATGATTAACAGCCCAGAAAACATGAAAAACCAGTCCTTGCAAAGAAGAAGTCGAAATGCGCGATGACACACTACTGAAAGCGGAAGGACGAGTAAAGTTGCAATTAAAAGGAAATGTTATGCATAAGGAGCTGTAGGGTATTCATTTTCATTTAAAGATATTCTTGCGCTTTAATTACAAACCGCACTGGTGTTGGTGGCGTCAAAATCGCTGAGGCGTTCCCTGAAGGCCGGGGCAGCCCACATGGATGTGGGCTGAGGGCGCGTTTTACAGGGATAATGAGATGGACGCTCCA